>CAYHQN010000004.1:10022-83002 GCA_964358545.1 uncultured Tangfeifania sp.
TTGGATGAGGCGAGGGGTGGGTGCCAATTAACAACAAATCGTATTCTCTGACCCACCCCTCGCCTCATCCAACCAAACATCTAGCGACGACCGTCATTGCGTCCGCGAGACACGAGCGGGAAGCAATCTACTGCATCCTCAGGACTCAAAAACGCCGCACCGTACTGCGAACACATAAAAAGTCTTTGTATGTGCCACTAATTCTGAATTATAGAGCATTGTCCATTGTGCATTTTCATGAGTCTATCAACTTTATGAACAATTGTCTAATAAGTTTCTGCTTAAAATGTCATAAAACAGGTCTTTTCACCTTCGGATTTTTTTTATTTTTGCCGACAACAATGGAACCCCACCTCCCAAAATCATAGCATATGAAGCAAAACATTAAGCTTTTTACAGGAAATGAATCAAGGTATCTTTCCGAGAACATTGCACTTAATGCAGGGATGACACTTGGAAAATCCTCCTGCCCACGTTTTGCTGACGGAGAGTTTGAACCCTGTTACGAGGAGACCATTCGGGGATGTTACACTTTTATCATTCAGTCGACATTTGCCCCTTCTGACAATCTACTTGAGCTTTTATTGATGATAGATGCGGCCAAAAGGGCATCCGCCTACAAGGTCATTGCCGTAATGCCCTATTTCGGATTCGCGCGGCAAGACAGAAAAGACCGTCCAAGGGTCTCCATTGGCGCCAAATTGATTGCCGACATGCTATCTGTTGCCGGCATTGACAGATTGATTACCATGGATCTTCATGCTGATCAAATTCAGGGTTTTTTCAATGTTCCGGTCGACCATCTAAGCGCTGTGGCCATGTTTATTCCATATATCAAACAGATGGGCCTGGAGGATATCGTCATCGCATCTCCGGATACCGGTGGAACCAAACGCGCCAATGTCTTTGCCAAACATCTTGGAACTGATATGGTGATCTGCCACAAAACCCGTACAAAAGCCAATTCCATTGATACCATGACCCTTATCGGGGACGTTGAAGACAAAGATGTGATCATCATCGACGACATCATCGATACCGCCGGAACGATCGCTAAGGCGGCTGATTTGATGAAATCCAAAGGTGCACGATCGGTCCGCGCCTGTGCCACCCATGCCGTACTCTCGGGATCAGCAATCGAACGGCTGGAGGCCTCTGCTCTCGATGAAGTACTCCTGACAGATACCATCCCATTACATACCACCTCCAAAAAGATCACTGTTCTATCCTGCGCTCCGCTCTTTGCAGATGTGATCCAGAAAGTCTTCGAAAACAAATCCATTAGTTCTTCCTTTATTTAATTACAAATTTTCTATCTTTGTGGCCGATTTAGCAGCATGCCTTTAAGGGTGTGATGGGGACACCTTTCATTGGGAAAGGAGGTCTGAGTAAACACTTTATTATTAAAAAATTTAGAAATGAAAAAATTTGAAATTAAAGGTACTGCGCGTCAGGCCCTTGGAAAAAAAGACACCAGGATCCTGAGAGCCCAGGACTTAGTACCATGCGTTCTTTACGGAGGTGAAGCACCTGTTCACTTTTATGCACCGGAAAGTGATTTCCGAAAAATTGTTTACACCCCAAAAGTGTATCAGGCAGAGTTGAACATTGATGGAAAATTGTATGATGCCTTTATGCAGGAATTGCAATTTCACCCTGTCACCGACAAACTTCTGCACGTTGATTTTTTACAAATCCGCGACAAAAAAGCTGTAAAAATTGACCTTCCCGTACGTTTGGACGGTTATGCCAAAGGTATTCAGCAAGGGGGCCGTTTGAAAGCAAACCTTCGTACACTGAAAGTTAAAGGCATTTTCAAAAATTTACCTGATGAGATCGTGATCGACGTTACCAATCTTGGCATTTCCGAGAGCATTCGTGTCGGAGATATCAAAGTGGAAGGATTTGAGATCATGAACAACAGTTCAATTCCGGTTGCTACAGTTGTAGTTACCCGTGCAGCCCGTGCAGCAATGAATGCACCGGAACCATCCGGAAAAAAGTAAACTTCTCATGAAGTATCTGATCGTTGGCCTGGGAAATATCGGAAATGAGTACGATAACACCCGTCACAACATAGGATTTACGATATTGGATGCCTTAGCCAAGGCATCCAATATCTCTTTTAGCGACAAGCGGTATGGTTTCGTTGCTGAAATGAAACATGCATCCAGAACACTTATCTTATTAAAACCCAACACTTTCGTGAATCTGAGCGGAAGATCTGTGCACTACTGGATGCAAAAGGGGAAGATTCCTGTTGAAAATGTTTTGATACTGGTAGACGACCTCGCCCTGCCGCTCGGAAAGATCCGGCTTCGCTCCAAAGGTGGTGATGCCGGTCACAACGGACTGAAAAGCATTCAGCAAATTCTTTGTACCTCAGAATACAGCCGTCTCCGTTTTGGAATTGGTGATGATTTTCCGCGAGGCTATCAAGTGGACCATGTACTTGGCAAATGGTCACGTGAAGAGGAAGAGACGGTCAATTCCAAACTCGAAAAATGTTTCGACATCATCAAATCCTTCACTACCATCGGGATTGAGCTGACCATGACGAAGTTCAACAAAGAGTAACTAAAAAATTACACAGAGTTCCACAGAGGAGCACTGAGTTTCACAGAGAAAAATTTAGTGTGCAATTTTGGAAAGACACCACTCGCCACATCGTCCTAGTCGTCCCCTTCGTCCTAGTCGTCTCTCTATCCCCCTCGTTTTTTACCAATCAGTCACCTTCCCAATATCCCTCCGGTCCTTCTTGGTTGGCCTTCCGGCGCCACGGTCACGGGTAAAAAGGGCACCACCATAATTTTCATCCAACTTCCTTAACTCCTCCTCCGTAGTAAGATCCTCCATGTAAGCTGGTACCAGCTTGGCCCCTACCCTCTTGCCGAGAAGTTCAATGACCTTAAAAGTATAAGTCACCGGATTTTTCCTTACCAGGATGATCTCACCAATCTTAACCACTCTGGATGGTTTAACCACCAATCCGCCGATCGAAACCCTCCCCTTCTTGCACTCCTCTGTAGCCAGACTGCGGGTTGCATAGACCCTCACCGACCAAAGCCATTTATCGATACGTATAAGTTCATCCATTAGACAAAGGTAAGAAATTTTCGATTTTGGATTTTCGATTTTGGAATGACGCCAAGTCGGATATTAGCACAAAAATTATCACACAAATAAGATTCGATGTGTAAATTTTTGACTGCAGCGCAATCCAAAATCGAAAATCCAAAATCGAAAATTTGATCTTACTGCTGGCTTATATTCTTAAACTATTTTACGTTTTTGCAGTCTATGTTTTATTATTTTTATCCGTCCTTTCATCCAAAATAATTCTGTTCTATGAGACAATATCGTTTTGGCATTTTTATGCTGCTTTTGCTGGCATTCTCGGCCTGTACAACCTACAAAATTGAGAAGTCAGCCGTAGCCAACATCCATTTGGATTCACTGGTCACAATTCCGCCGGGCCAGAAGGTGGAGAATATGATTAAACCCTATCGGGATAAGGTGAACGCCGACATGACGGAGGTACTTTGCCTCTCCTCTGAAGCGATGTATGGCGGAAGACCGGAAAGTCCGCTGACCAATTATTGCGCAGATCTGACACTGGAAGAGTCTAACCGGTTTTGTGCCGAAAAGTACCCGAAGATAAAAATTGACGTTTCGATGATCAACAGGGGTGGATTGCGGATCCCTCTGCCAAAAGGCGAGATTAAAACGATGACCATGTTTGAACTGATGCCCTTTGAAAACGAAATCGTCTTTCTCAGGTTGAAAGGCGAAGTGATGCTCGAATTCATCAACCATCTGGCCCAGCGCGGAGGTGAAGGCGTTGGCGGCCTGCGCTTTGGTATCAAAGATGGCAAGGCGCTTCATCCTGAGATCGGCGGCAAACCATTGGATGCCGCTCAAAGCTATTGGCTGGTTACTAGCGATTACATTGCCAACGGCGGTGATGGCAGCGAAATACTCTCCAAATCGTCAGAAAGGATCGATACCGGGATCAAAGCAAGGGATATGTTCATTCAGTATTTCAAAAGAATGGGAAAAGAGGGAAAAACAGTAACAGCAAAAACAGACGGGAGAATATACGATGCAAAATAGAAGAACATTTATCAAAAATCTGGGTGCCGGCAGTTTGGGCGTCTTTGTTTTGAGTGGTCCCATGAAGGCATTTGCCAAAAATGAGCTGATACAGCTCACCATCCTTCACACCAATGATTTTCATTCACACATCGATCCTTTTCCCAAAGATGCTGCCAGAAATGCAGGCGAAGGAGGCATGGCCAAGCGCGCTGCCATGATTCAGCAAATCAGAAGCGAACAAAAAAACGTTTTGGTATTCGATGCCGGTGATATTTTCCAGGGTACCCCCTATTTCAATTATTACAAGGGTGAACTTGAGTTGAAACTAATGACCGAAATGGGCTATGATGCGGCCACCATCGGGAACCATGACCTGGACAACGGACTCGAGGGTTTAGATTCACAAATGAAGAATGCAGGATTTCCATTTATCAACTCGAACTACGATTTTTCAGAAACCATCTTGGCCGGGAAGGTGCTTCCTTATAAGATCTTCAAAAAACAGGGAATAAAAATTGGTGCCTATGGATTGGGAATCGAACTGAACGGATTGGTGAGCAAGACAAATTATGGCAAAACCAAATACCTTGATCCTTTGGAGAACGCACTGAAAATGGAGAAATTTCTCAAAGTGGAGAAAAGAGCCGATATAATTGTATGTCTTTCACACCTCGGATATGCTTACAAAGAGAAAAAAATCAGCGATTTGGTTATAGCGGCAGAAACATTTCATACCGACCTGGTCATCGGTGGACACACCCATACTTTCCTAAAAAAGCCCGACAGTGTTACCAACAAATCGGGTCAGAATGTTCTTGTCAATCAGGTAGGATTTGGAGGATTGATACTGGGTAGGATAGACTTTTTCTTCGAAAAGGAGGGAAAGAAATTTATTTCTAGGAGCCGCGCCAGCGGCTCCTAGAAATAAAAAAACCGCATTAATTCGAATTGTGTAAAACCCCGAAAATACAGGATTTGAGTGCCTGTCTGATCAGACTTCCAATGGCAGCGATGCTGCTCCCCGAAGGGATGAGGCCTGTCTTAGCGGACATAAGCTTACTCGTTAAACTAGAAATGTTGAGTTTACCAACTAAATGAATTAATGCGGAAATATCTTGTGTGAAAGAACGTCTGACTTACAATCCAAAAATACGTTTGTTATCTTACTTATCAAAGGATTTAGCGTTATTTATTACAACAATATTTTCACTAAAAATTTTGCCTAACTAAAAATCATTTCTACATTTGCACCACTCAAATTAAAGGAGAGATGGGTGAGTGGCTGATACCAGCAGTTTGCTAAACTGCCGTACGGGAAACTGTACCGGGGGTTCGAATCCCCCTCTCTCCGCAATGAGTTCAAAGCCTCGCGAAAGCGGGTTTTTTTTATTATCCCCACCCGACCAACACCGCAGGTGTTAGGGAGGTTGGGGATAATAAAAAAACCCTGAGCGAAGCGAAGGAGGCTTTTAACTTAGTGCATCTCCCCCTCAACGGGATCACTGAAAGTAATTCCCCTCTCCAATAGTTGGAATGATCACAAACTGATTTAAAATAATCTCTTGTAATTTCCTCGAGGAACTATATGTTTCTGAAATAGACCTGCAACCTGTTAAATATTTATTACCAATCATGTGAAAAGAACAAATTTTATTGCGAAATTTGAATTAAATTCTGGCTAATTGCATACGCAATACGCATATAACTCTAACATTCAACTAATTAAATCTTAAAGTATGGAAAAAAACAGTAAAGTTACACGCCGTGGTTTCATTGGAACAACGACATCAGCTGCTGCAGGGCTATTTATAGTTCCTTCAAACACAATCGCAGGATTAGGGCACAAGGCACCCAGTGACAAGCTGAACATTGCCGGAATTGGTATCGGAGGAATGGGTAAAGGCAACCTTGAACGTATGGCCACCGAAAATATTGTAGCATTATGCGATGTTGACTGGGGAGTTGGCCGTAACAACGTACCAAAGGTTTTTGATACCTACCCGAAAGCTGCCAGGTATTATGACTGGCGAAAGATGTTTGACGAGATGGGTAAATCCATTGATGCAGTTATGGTTGCAACCTCAGATCACAACCATGCCGGTCCAACAGCACATGCCATCACAATGGGGAAACATGCCTACACACAAAAACCATTGACCCACAGTGTGTACGAATCCCGTCTGCTGACCAAGCTGGCAGCCAAATACAAGGTAGCAACCCAGATGGGAAACCAGGGATCCTCTGCCGAAGGGGTGAGGCTGGCTTGCGAGTGGATCTGGAACGGAGAAATCGGTGAAGTGACAAAAATAGAAGCATATACAAACCGGCCGGTTTGGCCTCAGGGATTGGTCGCTCCAACTGATGTTGTACCTGTACCAGATACCCTGAGATGGGATCTCTTCATAGGTCCGGCTAAATTCCGGGCATACAATCCTGCCTTTCATCCATGGGTATGGCGTGGCTGGTGGGATTATGGAACTGGTGCTCTTGGCGACATGGCCTGTCACGTCATGCATCCCATATTTACGGCAATGAAACTCCAGTATCCGATTAAGGTAATTGGCAGTTCTACACAGTTGATGCCTGACTGCGCTCCAACTGCAGAAATGGTACACCTCACCTACCCCAAACGCGAAAAACAAAAGGGTATAAAAATCAAATTTCCCGAAGTTGAGGTAACATGGTTTGATGGAGGACTAAAGCCAAAGTATCCTGAGAACTGGCCTGTTACAAGAGTTCAGAGTTCAGGGGTTATTTTTCGCGGGACAAAGGACTCACTTGTTTGCGGTGAATACGGTACTGACCCGATCCTTTTATCCGGTAGAGTGCCCAATGTACCCAAGACAATCCGCCGCATTGAAGTTTCCCACGAACAGGACTGGATCAGGGCATGCAAAGAAAGTCCTGAAAGTCGTGTCCCCAGTGCATCCGATTTCAGTGTTTCGGGCCCTTTTAACGAAATGGTAGTGATGGGCGTTCTGGCAGTCCGCTTACAGGCTCTCAACAAAGTCCTTTACTGGGACGGTCCCAACATGAATTTTACCAATATTTCTGATGCGGATAAGCTCAGGATTAGCAGGAACGATTCCATCATGGCGAAAGAGTTTGCCTCCGAACTGATCAAACATACTTACCACAATGGGTTTACCCTGCCTGATATGCCGGTTTAAATTTCCCATTAAAAACAGAAAAGGTGGAATATCCGTACTGTTAAATTATCAACAAAAAAAAGTCTTGTATAAACGAGACTTTTTTTGTTGATAAGATTTCCCCTGAATGGATCACTGGCAGATAATTCCATCCATTATTTATTTTTCTTCAGAAAAGCCAAAGAAATTAACTATTTCAGCAATATTTTTCCCAAAACTGTTGCGGTTTTTAAAAAATTGGATACTTTTGCAACACTTTTGAAGGAAGCCAGATCCTTAATCAAACAACAAAAGTCATCGGGGTGTAGCGCAGTCCGGTAGCGCACCTGGTTTGGGACCAGGGGGTCCCAGGTTCGAATCCTGGTACCCCGACAAAAAACCCTTCAGGTTTCCAAAACCTGAAGGGTTTCTTTTTGCGTACAGGAACAACTAAGACTATTAACGACTACTACTTTTAACAACTACAACTATTATTAACAAATGAGTACTACAAACAGATTATTGTCCATTGATGTTTTCAGGGGACTTACCATTGCTGCAATGTTGATATTGGGTCTTTTTGCTTCCACTGTAAATGTTGGTATGGCTCAAAAAAATGTCAGTATCCTGACAGTTCCGGCCGGTAATGAATTCACCCAAATCCATCCGGAAGCAACAACCATTTTGCCCTCCGGACGGTTTTTGACACCTGCAGGTCATCTGATCCAGATTACCAATGACCCTTTCGGCATGGCCCTTTCCCCTGATGGAAGAAAATCAGTGACCCTTCACAACGGAGTTTTCACCATTGTTGATCTTCAGTCCATGAACGCCATCCGGGTTCCCAGTTACGACAAAAAAATCAAATCGCCCCTATCCAAAGGATCCTTTTTAGGAGTAGCTTTTGCAAGCGATTCGAAAACGGTCTATTTGAGTGGCGGGGACAATGGCGCCGTTATCAAATACGACATCGAGAGTCTGACAAGGCTCGATTCCATCTCTTTAAACGGCAAGGTGAACGGGATTGAATATGGTGATAGTTTTACTTCAGATCTGGTACTGAATGAGGCAAACAATGAACTGCTCGTTTTAGACAAAGCTAATTTCAGGATGGTTAGGATTGATTTAGCCACCAGGCAAATAAAGGCATCCGTCAAAGTTGGCCGCCTGCCATTCGGGTTATCCCTGAGTCCCGACAAAAAGACGGCGCTGGTGGCCAATGTTGGCATGTATGATTATCCGCTGATTACCGGCGCAACTCCCGAAAATTACGATTCATTGATGATTTCCCACCATCCTTACGGAGATAACACAAAGGAATCAATCCACGGAACGGTGGTTGAAGGACGCAAGGTTCCTGGCGTAGGTAGTCCGTTGCATCCCGATGCCATGAGCGTCTTTACCATCGATTTGAGCTCCAATAAAGTAATGGATAAATTCAAGACTGGTCATCAGATCGGACAAATGATCGAAGGCGCCGAAGTGGTGGGCGGAGCGAGCCCCAATTCAATAGCTGTCGGGCAGCAATTTGCCTATGTAACCAATGCCACCAATGACAATATTACTGTCATCGACTACAAAAACCACAAACTTTTGGGCGACATTCCAATACTGGTCGATCCACGAATCGACAAATACCGTGGATTGTTACCATTTGGGATCACGCTGAGCAAAGACGAAAAAACGCTCTATGTTGCCTTGCTGGGATTTAACGCCGTGGCTGTCATCGATGTTGATTCCAGAACAACAAAGGGCCTTATTCCGGCAGGATGGGGACCTACACGTGTACAATTGTCAAAAGACGGCAAAGAGATGTACATCATAACCTGCAGAGGGTTAGGCGCCGGGCCCAACGGAGGTAAAGGTTTTAAACCTCCCGTTCAGGGATATTTTATAGGCGACATACAGTTGGGCACTTTTCAAAAAGTGGGTGTACCTGATGCCGCTCAATTAGCAACCTATGCACGGCAAACCATTGACAATACCTTCAAAAGTATCAGTATAACCGATGATGGCAAGAACCCATTGCCGGTATTACCGGGAATAAGGAAGTCGCCAATCAAATACATTGTGTACATTACCAAAGAGAACCGGACCTACGACGAGATTTTTGGTCAGCTCAGGAATGCAGCAGGTGATAGCACACTGGCCCGTTTTGGTGTAAATAATGAGTATACTTTACCTGACTCACTCCGGGCTAAATTTCCGCATCTCCGGGTTAGCCCAAATCACATTAAAGCTGCTCAACAATTCTCCTTCTCAGACAATTTCTATTGTGATGGCGATGCCTCCATTCATGGTCATCATTGGATGATGGGAGTGATACCCAACGAATGGGTAGAGACGAACTCGAGTGTGTCAAAAGAAGCCAGGATATTTTCCAAGGCGCCAGGCAGACGTTTCCCAAGTACCACGGGAAGTATGGATCCCGAGGATTACGCCGAGATAGGTGGGCTATGGGAGGCGCTCGACCGGGAAAAAGTATCATTCTACAATTTCGGCGAAGCAAATGAAACAGGTCATGTACGCGAAGAATGGTTCGATACCAATACAGGAGCTGCTCACGGCGTGATGGTTCCCATGCAAAAGGCGCTTTTCAAAAGGACCAGTCACAATTATGCAGGATTCAACACCAACATTCCTGATCAATACCGGATGGAACAGTTTGAAAAGGAGTTTACCAACAGGTGGATCAAGGGAAAAGGGAAACTGCCTTCATTAATTACCATGCAGGTCCCCAACGATCATGGTGCAGGGAACAGGCCCGAAGACGGGTACTTCTTCCCACAATCCTACATGGCAGATAACGACCTGGCCGTAGGGAGAATCCTGCATTTTTTATCCCGGACAAAATATTGGAAGAACATGCTGGTCGTTATTACCGAAGATGATCCGCAAGGCGGGGTTGACCACATTGATGGCCACCGTTCGGTATTGATGATGGCGGGCCCTTATGTAAAAAGGGGATATGTATCGCATACCCATGCCAATTTCGGGTCGATCTTAAAAACAATTTACAACATCCTGAATGTACCGTATGTCAATCAATATGATGTGACTGCTTCACTGCTTCAGGATTTTTTTACCCCAAATCCAGATTATACGCCCTATACCCTCGAATTGCACGACCCACGCGTGTTTGACGTTGGAAAAGCAATGAAGAAATACAATATGACCATCGACTGGAGGAAGATTGAGCAGGGACCCGAATTGGACAATGAAGAGGTGGAACGCAAAATGCTTTACCGAAATCAATACGGCAATGATGAGATCCAACGGAAAGCGCTATACAAAAACAAATAATTATTTCACTTTTCTCACCCTAACGCCAAATGCAGCCGCCGGATTTTTCACCTCCATTTGATTAAGCTCCTCTTGCGTAATTCCTTCACTCAGCAACAGCAATTTGAAGGATCCGAACAGTTCGGAATAGGAACGAAAATTTCCTCCTCCCGGCAGTCCGGGCTGATAGCCACCGGCATCGTGCGAAAGCAAAACATGGTCAAGCCGTCGGATTGACTTCATGTATTTTACCATTTCAGAGATTCTGACAGATGGTTCCATTTCAGGCATTACTCCATCAAAAGCTATCCAGACTCCCTTTTCAGCAATAGTCAGGACTTTGCTTCTCGAGGCCTCTTCCATGGCATGCAGCCAAATAAAGGCGGATGGATCTACTCCATATTTTTCAAGAATTTTCAGTTGCGCATAGGCCCCTGCCGCTGCACCGGTATGCGACATAATTGTTAAACCTGTTTCCAGATGGGTAATACAGGCTGCAGCAACCAATTTTTTATCATTTTCGGACAAGCCAATACTGTCTATCGCGATACTGATAACGCCAGGTTTGATCCCTGTATTGCCAATACCGTTTTTTGCTTCCCCGATCCAAATAAGGGCAATCTCTTCAGCGCTCATATCCTTGATCTCTCGTGGCAAATGACGGCCATTATCAGCAGCATACCAGCCAACATTGGTGATGATATTAATTCCTGTTTTCCGGGACAAATCAGCAAGCAGCTTGGGATCACGCCCCATAAATTCAGGTGTGCCATCCACAAAAGTCTGAACTTTGAAGGGCTTAAGCTCTTCAAATAACGGTAACATTCTCCGAATTACAGAATCTTTGTTGTACTTGTGAAATCCGATCGAATCAATCATCGCCAAATCAAACAAAACGTGTTCATGGGGAAGTGTTATTCCCATTCTGGAAGCAGGTATTTCCCCCGTCACAGTAACAATCTTATATTCATCTTTCCGACACGAAACGGAGAGGATCACCATTGAGAGAAAAACGAATGCGCTTACAAACTTGAAAGATGTCATGGTAGTTGGTTACAAATTTGATGCGAAGATAAAATGATAAATGAACATGATATCATCCAAAAATTAAAAATTGAATAAAATATAGTTGTCGTTAACGAAAAAAATGAACTAATTACATTTTTTATTGCCTCTATCCCTTTAAAAACCAAACAATTGTTAAAATTTCGTTAAGTAATGTTAATTTATTTTTAGTATTCTCTTGCATTATTGTTTCCTATTCCCTAAATTTGTATGACCAAAATACAATTTCACTCGGTAATTTACAATTGATTTTTTGAATTTACATTTTCCAAACATGTGAAAGCTAAAATTTCTCAATGATTGATCTTCATTTTCCTTAAAAATTAGCCCTTGTATAATAATTACCAATCTTAATTTTATGAATCTATGAAACAAAAAAAAGCGATTCTTCTACCTAAAGGCAAGTGGACCAGGGTGTTACTATCCATGGCTTTGCTTATGGTATTGACGACCGGTATGGCTTTTGCCCAAAAAGCAATATCCGGAAAAGTAACTGACGAAAGCGGTGCTTCAATTCCGGGTGCTTCTGTTGTGGTGAAAGGAACCACAATCGGAACCATTACCGACATTGATGGCAAATTTGAACTGAAAGTTACTGACCCATCGAACAAAACATTGGCCTTTTCATTTATTGGAATGGTCGGTGTTGAAGTACCTATTGGTTCTACCAGTGTCATCAATGTAACTTTAAAAAGCGAAACAATTGGTGTTGAAGAGGTTGTAGTGGTTGGGTATGGTACACGTTTAAAAGAGCAGATTACCGGCTCCGTTTCTACTGTATCCGACAAACAACTGAAAGTTTCAAGTGCGCCGAGTGTGGTCAGCCGTATGCAGGGCCAAATATCCGGGGTAACTGTAACTTCAGGGAATACACCTGGTTCTGATGCTACCATCCGTATCCACGGTATTGGTACCATAAACGATCCAAATCCATTGTATGTGATTGACGGAGTTCCTGTTGGGCCGGGAAACAATATCAACCCAAATGATGTTGAGTCAATTACTGTTTTGAAAGATGCCTCTTCAGCTGCTATTTATGGTAGCCGGGGTGCCAATGGTGTAATTCTGATTACAACCAAACATGGTCGCGAAAATCAGGAGCCTAGTGTGGTCTTTTCACTCCGCACCGGAACTTCACAAGCTACCAACCAATACGCTTTGCTGGGTACAGCAGAATATGGTCAGGCAGTGTGGTTACAGGCAAAAAACCTGGGCAATGCACCCAATTCTGCGCAATATGGCAAAGGGACCAACCCTGTTATTCCTGATTACGTTTTGCCTGCCGCTACCATGTCAGGTGATCCTTCTGCTGCAGATGCACTTTACAAATATCCTGATTATCAAATTTTTAAAGCCAATAAACTTGGCACAAACTGGTACGATGAAATCTACCGCAAAGGGATTATTCAGGAATATGACCTTTCAGTTTCAGGTGGAGGGAAAAAATCAACTTACTCTTTATCCGGAAACTATCTTGACGAACAAGGATTCCTGATCGATACCGACTTCAAAAGGTACACTTTCCGTGTCAATGCGGAATCGAAATTCAGCAACTGGCTAAAAGTTGGTGAATCACTTCAGGCGATTTACATTCATCAATTAGGCACCTTTTCCGACAACGGTGAAGGTTCGGCAATCTCTATGGCCTATCGTATGCAACCTATCGTTCCTGTCTATGACATCCAGGGCAATTTTGCCGGCACAAAGGCTCCGGGTACCGGTAATGCAGCCAACCCTGTTGCCCAGCTGGACCATGCAAAGGATAATGACGGTAAATACATTCGCGTACTTGGCAATCTTTTTGGTGAGGCTACCTTAATGAAAGGATTGACCTTCAAGAGTTTGTTCGGATACAACTTTGGACAGTGGAATGGCAAAAGTTACAACCTGCCAACCTACGAAAACGCGGAACCTAACAAAACAGCAGGTCTGAATGTTGACTCAAACTATTCAATTTTATGGAACTGGTCTAACACACTTAATTACAATGTGACCATTAAAGACATTCACAAACTTAATGTAGTAATAGGAACTGAAGCAGTTAACAATACTTATCAATGGATGTCTGCCGGCCGTACCCAGTATTTTTCACTATCTCCTGATTATATGCAACTTGCATCCGGGGAGGGTGTCAGCAAACTCAACGACGGAAACGGATCAGAATGGGCACTATTTTCTCAGTTCGGTCGTGCCAATTACGACCTGAAAGGGAAATATTTCGTGGAAGCGACCGTACGTCGTGATGGTTCTTCCCGATTTGGTGCTGCGAACAGATACGGTGTATTCCCGGCTGCCTCCGGTGCATGGGAATTATCCAAAGAGAGCTTCATGGCCGGTACGAAAAACTGGTTGGACATGCTCAAATTAAGAGCTGGATGGGGTAAATCAGGTAATGACCGGATCGGAGAATACAATATGTACTCTACTTTTGGTACCAATGGTTATCAAGCCGCTTATAATTTAAATGGAACAACAGGTTCCGCTATCGCGGGATTTCAGCCCTCAACAAAGGGTAACCCGGATGTAAGCTGGGAGACAACACAAACTGTAGATGTTGGGGTTAATACTACCATGTTTGACAGAAAATTAACTGCCTCTGTTGCTGTATGGCAAAGAAATACTTCTGATATGCTTTATCGCTTAAGTGTACCACAGGTTATGGGAATAGCACAACCTCCATATGTAAATATTGGTAAGATGAAAAATACCGGTTTTGACATTGAGCTTGGCTACCACAATACCTTGATGGCAGGTAAATTTACCTACTCTATCAATGCGACGCTGTCTCATTACAAAAATGAAGTTGTATCTCTCTCAAACAATTTGAAGGAGGTAGTAGGTTATTCTGAACGTCAGGTAGAATATACCAGAGCAACAGCGGGTCAGGCCTTTCCAATGTTCTATGGTTTGATCGTTGACGGTATCATCCAGACTGCTGCCGAAGCAGCAGCTGCCCCAAAATTCGGCAGTTACACCACCGTTGGTCACTTCAAATACAGGGATTTAAACGGAGATGGTTTGATTTCGCTTGACAAAGACCGTACCTTTATTGGCGATCCTCATCCAAAACTTACCGGAGGTTTAAACATTGACCTTGGCTATGGCAACTTCGATCTGAATATGTTCTTCTACGGAAGTTATGGCAACGACATGATCAACTATGTCAGCCGCTGGATCGACTATGGCCAGTTCGTTGGAGGTTTAAGCAAAGATGCCCTTTACAATTCATGGACCCCTAGCAATACAGGGGCAAGATTGCCTATGCTTGACGGAGCTTCCCATTCACAGGATGCTTCAACCGCATTCATCGAAGACGGATCCTTCCTGAGACTTAAGACCATGAGATTGGGTTATACCCTTCCCAAAACTGCCCTTGATAAAGTTAAGATGAAAAGCGTACGTCTGTATTTGCAAGCCACCAACTTGTTCACAATGACCAAGTACAGCGGGCTCGATCCTGAGGTGAATACATTGTCCAACACAGCTGGTGAAGGTAATCGCATGGGAGTTGACAAAGGGGCATGGCCGACACCGCGTCAGATTACTTTTGGTGTAACCGTAGGACTGTAATCTAAATATGAATATTATAAATTTTAAACCAAAGAATGATATGAAAAAACTATCAATTATAGTGGCGACCTGTTTCATTATGGCCATATCTTTTTCTTGCGCAGATTCATTTTTGGATAAAAAGCCGCTTGGATCGACTTCCGAAGATGTATTTTACAGCGAGAAAGGCGTTAATGCTCTTTTGACCGGAGCTTACAGTATGGTCAAAGGAAGCGCTTTATGGACCGTCACCTGGGGTGCATCCATCACAAACTGGACATACGGTTCTGTTGCATCTGACGATGGAGCCAAAGGTTCAAGTGAGAGTGATCAAAAGCCAATCAATGAAATCGAACGTTGGGAAGTTTCAACCACCAACAACTACCCTGCAGACAAATGGAAGTTAAATATTGGAATGGGTGTTAACCGTTGCAATATCGTACTGAATGTGATTGCTAAAACACCCTCTCTTCCAGCGGCTACTGCTACTGAATTAAAAGCTGAAGCGCGTTTTCTGAGGGGATTGTATTATTTCGAATCATGGTTGGTTTTTGGTGACAAAATCCCGCTTATCCCCGAGGACAAGGTTGATGTGGCCAATACAATTTCCAATGAGAATGCTGCCGGCGCTGTTTTGAAATTTATCATCGACGACCTGACATTTGCTGCCGCTAACCTTCCTGAAAAGCAAGCTCAAGTGGGACGTGCAACAAAATATGCCGCTATGGCCCTGGCTGCCCGTGCTTACATGCAAGTGTTGGATTATGCCAATGCAAAACCGTTGCTCGACAACATCATCAACAGTGGCAAATTCTCTTTGGCGCCAAAATTCTTTGACAATTTCCGTATCGCGAAAAATAACAACTCGGAGTCAATTTTTGAAATTCAGAGGAATGTCAATGACATCAACGAGTCTCTAAACGGCGAAATGGGTATCGGTTTGAACGCACATTATGCACCGGAACTCGGAATGTGCTGCGGTTTCCACCAGCCAACACAGAACCTGGCCAATGCATTCAAAGTTGATGCAGCCGGTCTGCCAATGTTTGACACGTTTGACAATACAGATTTGAAGAATGACCAGGGAATTGCTTCTACAGATGAATTCATTCCTTCCGAAGAATTAGTAGATCCCCGTATTGACTTCACCATGGGCCGCAGGGGACTTCCGTACATGGATTGGGGTATTATGCGCGGCAGGGACTGGATTCGCGACCAACCATGGGGCGGCCCTTATGTAACTGTTGAGAAGACTTTCTTCTACAAATCTGAGCGCTACAGTTTGTCAACTACTACAGGTTGGCAGACAGGCATCAACGCCAACAACTTCCGTTACCTGCGATTGGGAAATGTTTTGTTATGGAGGGCCGAAGTCGCTGCTGCTGAAGGCGATCTGGCTACTGCACTTAAGTATGTTAACCAAATCCGTGCAAGGGCTGGAAACGAAGTTGTTATGGGCAAAGTAAATATCTTCAAACTTCCTGTAAGCGTTAATACAGGAGACGAATGGAAAAAATATGTAGACTTTACCAAGCCTGCAGCCAATTACAAAGTTGGTCAATATGCTTCTTTCCCTGATAAAGCATTCGCAATGAAAGCAGTTCAGTGGGAGAACCGTCTGGAGTTTGCAACTGAAGGTATGCGCTTTTTCGACCTGAGACGTTGGGACAAAGCCGCACCGGGTAGCATGGCTGCCACGCTGAATGCTTTTGCCAAAAATGACTTAAGGACCAGGCCTGACGTAATGAAAGGGGGCACTTTCACCGAAAAGGCAAAATTTCAGCCAATTCCTCAAACTCAGATGGATTTGCAACCCGGGGTTTTGAAACAAAATACCGGTTACTAGCCATCTACTGACACTACATAATTACGGCTGCTTCATGGTAAATGAAGCAGCCGTCTTATTTGATATAAAAAGTTTCCAAAGTTTTAGTTATGAGCTAAATTTGCCCGTAACTAAAACTTTGGAAACTTTATTATTAATTAATACCTCCGCTTCGGCTACACTCAGGGACCACTCCGCACAGGGCTTTACCTCTCAGTGAGCAATTATCAGCCTCCACATAGTCCCAGTCATCTCCATCGTCCCAGTCCTCCCAGTCATCTCCATCGTCCTAGTCATCCCAGTCATCTCCATCGTCCTAGTCGTCCTAGTCATCCTAGTCATCCTAGTCATCCCAGTCCTCCCAGTCCTCCGTCATTCCTACCTCCCTGCCAGCGCATACCACGAACTATTCTCCTGGTAATCTTCAATCAGCGTAGTCTTATCTGAATAATTCAGGTGTCCGATCAAAGCTGTCACCTCTTTCTTTAAGGTAGCCAAACTGTTCTCAATCAGATCAGAACGGAAACCCTTTTCCCCCAAATCAACTACCTTCTCCATGGATATAATTCTGGATATGGCCTGACCCAGTTCGACCATCTTGCGTTGTGGCAACTCATAATCAAGATTAAAATTCAGAAGCTCCTTGAAATAATCAGTAGCCTTCTGGGTCAAATCGTTGGTACTTAAAAATTTAAACAAATTAGACTCCTTGGCTTGTTTCATTTGTTTGACCACTGCATCTGAGATCTGTGAATAGAGCATGTCGTTGGATCCTTCAAAAATCTGAAACGGACGGCTGTCGGTAATGCCCCTTCCTCCGATATGACTCAGCCTGTATGCTTTCGCCCCAACCAGTTGTACCAACGACTGGGCTGCATTTTGCATCAGATCGGTGATATAACTCTTTACGGCATTGGCTTCTACCCCACTCGTGGAAAGATCATTCCCAATACCTGCTTTTTCACAACTGCTGGCACACATGGCAGAAGCAACAGTGAAAGAAGATTGCAGATCTGTCAGACGAAGCTGTACCTGGTCGTATGCCAATAACCTTTTACCTGAGACTGACCTTTCCCTGGTGTGGGCCAGCGCTTCGTCAAGCATCCGCTGGATAAAACCATGCGCCATACCTGGAAACTGCAGGCGGCTACGGTGCAAAAGGTCTAAAAGTAACTTGATGCCTGTTGAATGGGGTTGCAGCCGATGAAGATGCGGTACTTCCACATCGATACGGTTACGACCGTAGGGTATCTGGTAAAGTCCGAGGTTGTCGAAGAACTCTTCTACCACAATTTGCTGGCCATTCTGGTTGACATCACACAGGAAAAAGTCAATGTCACGTTTCAGCTCCCCGCTTTTCATCTGCTCTCTTGCTGTCAATAGCCAGAAATCGGCCCATCCGGTTAATCCGGCCCAGTGTTTGGTACCCTTGATGTTGTAAAAATCCCCCTCCGAAGTAAATGAAGTCTGCATGTTGAGCGCATCGCTTCCATGACCTGGCTCGGTTATCATCAATCCACCCATGTTCTGTGCCGTCATGAACCGCTCAAAGACAGACTTTTTGGCCTCCTCAGATCCATATTTTGCCAATGGCTGAAGGAATAGCGCCGAATTAATCCCCAAAGTCAGCGACAGCGCCAATGATTCGTAAGAAGCAGCAGAAAGCAATGCAAGTATCTCATCCACTTTACCACCTCTTCCTCCATACTCTTCCGGAATATTCACAGACAACGGGTTACCCGACATCACCTCTCTCATCACGAAAGGCGGCATACCCCTGTTTGTACTTAACTGGTCAATGTCTGCCCGCACGCGGTAGGCATGTGTACTTCTTGAACGAAAATCTTCTAAAAAAATGTCAAAAGGTATTTTTTGATTTGACAAAGGGTTACTTTCCATGATTGCAATTATTTATAAGTTGAACGTCAATTTTGATGTTATGTTGCAAAAAAAAACGCTATTTTTAAAGAAAATTTCTAATCATTATCTTAAACCATGTCAGAAAACAGAAAGAAAAGTCTCAGTCGTCGTTCTTTTTTCGGAACCTCGATGATGGGTGCAGCTGGCGTTGCCTTCCTGCCCGGTTTGGTAACCAGCTGTGAAACAAAGCCAGTAGCTCCAGCTGCTGATATTCGTCTTGGTTTCATCGGGATGGGCAGGCAATCCATGTTCTTGCTGAACGGATTCTTGCAAATACCCGGAGTTCAGGTAATTGCCGGGTGCGATGTGTATGGTATCAAACGCAAAAGATTCGAGAAGAGGGTAACCGACTTCTATGCCAAAGCAGGCAATAAAGTAAAAATTGAAACCTGCGAAAAATTTGAGGATTTGCTCAAAAATCCAACCATAAACGCTGTTGTCATAGCCGTTCCCGACCACTCACATGCCAGGATTGCCATTGCCGCATTGAAGGCAGGCAAGGATGTTTATCTGGAAAAACCTATGACCTTTACTATCAAAGAGGGTCAGGAGTTGGTAAAATGTGTCAGGGAAAACAACCGCATTTTGGGTATTGGTAGTCAGCAGAGATCGGATCCAAATTTCCAGCATGCCATCCAACTCGTTCAATCCGGAGCCATCGGTACCATCGAGAAGGTAAATGCCTATGTTGGGGCTCCGCCAAAGCCATATGATCTTCCTGAAGAGACGGTTCCCGAAGATTTGAACTGGGACTTGTGGTTAGGTTCACTGACTGCCAAAATTCATTACAACCACGAACTGGATCCGCCAATCAAACTGGATCCAGTTGAAGACGAAACCATCTGGGGCGCATGGCGCTGGTACACAGAGATGGGTGGAGGTTTCACCACCGACTGGGGCGCCCATATGTTCGACATTGCACAATGGGGACTTGGCATGGACAGGAACGGACCGGTTGAAGCCTCTCCTATCGGTGATGGCACTGAATACATGAGTTTCAAATATGCCAACGGTGTAGTGATGACCTCTGAGCCATTCGACGAGAAGAAAACCAAAGGGGTGAAATTTTGGGGCAAAACAGGATGGATCGAGGTTTCGCGCGGTTATTTCAATGCATCTGATGCAAAACTGATGCCCGAGAAAAAGGAAGAAGCATCAGGTCCTTATGAAACCAAGATTCCTCACCAGGTGAATTTTGTTGAAGCAGTACGTGCCCACAAAGATCCGGTCGTTCCCGTCGAGATTGGCCACAGCAGCTGCACAGTTTGCACACTTGGCAACATCGCCTGTCAACTGAAGAGAACTGTCAAATGGGATCCTGCCAAACAGGTTTTCATCGACGATACCGATGGTGCAGCCACCAAGATGATGCACTACCAATACCGTCAAGGATATTCACTACTCTAAAATAAGAAAGGCTCTGCTAGGAGCCTTCTTCTTTTGAAAAAGTTATGAGTGATAAGTTATGAGTTAGCGGATTCACTCATAACTCATAACTCTATTCCACCGTCCAGGTGTTTCCGCTGGACAATAGCTGATCCACACATGTGATTTTTGATTTTGCTTTTGCTTCCGCAATCTGAGCCTCCATCGCCTCGTTGTAAACTTTTGAAGGTACTGCACGGATAACCCCCATTGCAACAGGGAAGTCCGGCAGTTTCATGCTAATGAGCGACTGGTGCAGGAATCCATCCTGATCGCTTGCGTCATGAACCAGAATATCTTCCGGTTTTGCGCCACCTTCACCCAATTGCACCACCCTGAGTTTTCCCTTTTCAAAAACGATCCCTTTGTCGCGGTTGTTTCCGAAGATCATTGGTTCACCATGTTTCAGGAAAATCTGGTGCTCCTCCCTTGTTTTTGGATCAGAGATCGCTTCGTGGATACCATCGTTAAAGATCACGCAGTTTTGAAGGACTTCGACTACTGATGTTCCTTTGAATCTGGCAGCCTCCTCAAATACCTCCTGTGAATGTTTCAGGTTGTTGTCGACGCAGCGTGCAAAAAAGGAACCACCTGCTCCAAGGACCAGCCTTCCGGGTACGAAAGGATCTTCGATCGTTCCCATCGGAGAGGTCTTGGTGACAAAACCACGATCGGTAGTGGGCGAATATTGACCTTTGGTTAATCCGTAGATCTTGTTGTTAAAGAGGATGATATTGATATCAATGTTTCTTCTGATCACATGAATGAAGTGGTTTCCGCCAATGGCCAGGGCATCACCGTCGCCGGTAATCTCCCATACAGTCAGTTTGGGATTGGCACATTTTACTCCGGAGGCAATCGCAGCAGCCCGACCATGTATGGTATGGAAACCATAGGTGCTCATGTAATAGGGGAAACGGGAAGAACACCCGATTCCGGAGATAACGGCGAAATCTTCGTGACGTACGCCAAGATTTGCCATCGCCTTCTGGACGGCATTCAAAACGGCATGGTCGCCACATCCGGGACACCACCTTACTTCGTTTTCGCTCTTGAAATCTTTGAGCGTATAATTTAATGTTTCCAGCATGGTTATTCCTCTATGAGTTTTATGAATTGATCAGAAAGTTCCTGGATGGTAAAGGGAAGTCCCTGAATTTTGTTGAATTGATGGTATTTATAATCCGGCAATTTGTCGCGCAGATATCCCACAAACTGACCGAGGTTTAGTTCGCAGACGATAATTTTATCAAATTTCGAAAAGACTTCGGCCGTATTGGAAGGAAGCGGTTTGATGTAATTGAAATGGGCCAGGCTCACTTTTGTTCCTTTCGACTGTAACTCCCTGACGGCGGTATCCAGGTGACCCAGGGTTCCTCCCCAACCAACCACCAAAAGTTTGCCGGAGTTCTCTCCTACCACTTCGACCTGAGGGATCATATCAACCACTGCCTCCACCTTGTCTCTCCTGATTTCACACATCAGCTGATGATTGGCAGGATCATGACTTACATTA
The DNA here is from genome assembly GCA_964358545.1 of uncultured Tangfeifania sp. Lineage (GTDB taxonomy): Bacteria > Bacteroidota > Bacteroidia > Bacteroidales > Prolixibacteraceae > CAINVV01. The sequence goes on from CAYHQN010000004.1 coordinate 31,828, forward strand.
CCGGCCGCATCCTTCTCGAGTCCGCCAATCCGGTGTTGGAAACCGTCCATACCCGGGAAGGCCCACTCACGAGCCATTGTTTTTGGATCACGTTGGTATGGTTTGAATTTGGAGGCATCCCTGGCAATTCGCAGCGTGATGGAAGGCAATTCAGCCATCGTCGGAACCTTCCATGGTTCCGTTCCGTTTCCTAGAAAGCCGTCTGTGAGCAGCACCACAGGTACCATTCTTTCCAAAGCAATTTTTGCCGACATATAGGCATAGTGGAAACAGTCGGAGGGAGTAGAAGCTGCAACTACGACAACAGGGCTCTCTCCGTTTCTGCCATAGAGTGTTTGTAAAAGGTCGGCTTGTTCTGTTTTGGTAGGAAGACCTGTTGAAGGACCACCACGCTGAACATTTACCACCACCAGTGGCAACTCCGCGATCACGCCCAATCCCAATGCCTCGGATTTTAATGCAAAACCCGGGCCTGAAGTGGAAGTAACGGCCAAATCACCGGCAAAAGCCGCACCTATAGATGTACAGATTCCGGCGATCTCATCTTCGGCCTGGAAACTTTTTACACCCAGATCTTTTCGTTCGGCAAGGGCCTGTAATACTTCAGTAGCAGGCGTAATAGGATACGAACCAATAAAAAGTTCCAATCCTGCTTTCTCCGCTGCAGCCAACAAACCCCAGGCTGTGGCCAGGTTTCCGTTGACGTTTCGATAGAGTCCTTTTTCAATCGGGGCGGGATGGACAACATATCTGGGAGTCATGTGCTGCAGGTTCCATGCGTAATTGTAACCTGCACGCAGCACCCTCAGGTTGGATTCGAGAACCAACTCCTTTTTACCGAACTTCTTGGTGATGTAATTTTCAATGTAATCCAGCGGACGGCTGAATACCCAGCAAATTAGCCCCAATGCGAACATGTTCTTGCTGCGCAGAATACTTTTGTTGTCAATTTCAAGGTCTTTCAGCGCCTCCCTGGTAAGCTGGGTAATAGGTACCGGAACTTTGTTAAAATCGATCAGGTTCAATTCTGTAAATGGATCTTCGGTAACGAATTTAGCCTTTTCGAAATTCTTTTGGTTGAAGCTGTCCGAATCATAAAAAATTGTTCCTCCAGGCATCATGAATTTGGCATTGGCCTTCACTGCGGCAGGGTTCATAGCCACCAAAACGTGGGCCAAATCACCAGGTGTACTAATCTTTTTATTTCCAAACTGGATCTGAAAACCGGATACACCTGCAACTGTTCCCTGGGGTGCACGTATTTCTGAAGGATAATCGGGGAAGGTTGAAATGTCGTTTCCCAACAGGGAGGTTGTATCGGAAAACAGTGTCCCGGTGAGCTGCATGCCGTCACCTGAATCGCCAGAAAACCTAATCGACACCTCTTCAAGTTCAATCACTTTTGTTTCAATTGACATATGGTTCAAATAAATATTTGCTATTTTTGATCCACAAATTTAAGCTTTTTTGGAAAATGGCCATCATAAAAACATTGCGCGGGAGAACACCTGTTTTTGGCAAAAACTGTTTCCTCGCCGAAAACGCTGTAGTGATTGGAGACACTGTACTTGGCGATAATTGCAGCGTCTGGTTTGGGGTCGTTTTACGTGGAGATGTCAACTACATCAAAATCGGAGACAACGTAAATATCCAGGACAATGCCGTTATTCACGGTACTTTTGAAAAATGCGCCACAAACATCGGCAACAACGTATCCATAGCTCACGGGGCCATTGTACATGGATGCACCATCCATGACAATGTGCTGATTGGAATGAATGCCGTTGTGCTGGATGATGCCGTTATTCAAAGTAACTCCATCGTTGCCGCAGGTGCGGTGGTTACCAAAGGTACCATTGTAGAATCCGGCGCCATCTTTGCCGGATCCCCGGCAAAAAAAATCAAGGAGATCAGCATCGAACTGATCGAAGGTGAGATCAACCGGATTGCCAATAACTACCAAACTTACTCATCATGGTACAAGGAGTTATGAGTTATAAGTTATGAGTTATGCGAGATTCATAACTCATAATTAATAACTCATAACTCATAACTCCTAACTTTTTTCATTAATTTGCATCCCAACTAACAAATACAAATATTTATGTCGAAACCTACTTCTGCAGGAGCTCAATCGAAAGGTTCCAATCTGATCCCGATGGTCATCATCGCGGTACTATTTTTCATTTTTGGCTTTGTCACCTGGCTCAATGGCATTTTGATCCCATACCTTAAAATTGCCTGCCAACTAACCAACTTCCAGGCCATGTTCGTCGCCTTTGCATTTTACATCGCCTATTTCGTGATGGGACTACCATCCTCCTGGGTATTAAAGAAAACAGGTTTTAAAAATGGAATGACAGTTGGCCTTTGGGTGATGGCCCTTGGAACACTTTTGTTTATCCCAGCAGCAATGACCCGTACCTACAGCCTTTTTCTTACTGGCCTCTTCGTTGCAGGTACTGGTATGACTATTCTACAAACGGCTGTTAACCCTTATGTTACCATCTTAGGTCCCCGGGAAAGCGCTGCCAAACGGATCAGCATCATGGGTATCTGCAACAAAATGGCGGGTGCGATTGCCCCATTAATCCTGGCTTACTATATTCTAAATGACGGCGATTCGTTTGTAGCAAGTTTGGCCCAGATGGACGAATCTGCCAAAGCTATTGCATTAAACGGATTGGCACACAGGGTTATAGGCCCCTATATCGTAATGACTGCCATTTTCTTCCTCCTCGGTATCGGCGTTCGTTATTCACCGCTACCGGAAATCGAAGCAGAAAGTGAAGATGAGATGGAAGCGAACGGTTCCGGTTCAAAAACCAGTATCTGGCAATTTCCCCACCTGATCCTGGGCGTTCTCACACTTTTCTTCTATGTAGGCGCAGAGGTCATCGCAGGTGATACCATCATCCGGTATGGGATGTCTCTGGGTATAGAGATCTCCAAAGCAAAAGTATTTACCTCCTATACCCTGGTATCCATGACAGCAGGTTACATTCTGGGAATTATCCTTATTCCTAAAGTGATTTCACAGCGTATAGCGCTTATGTGGTGCGGAATTCTCGGAATTATTTTTCTGTTGGGGGCAGTATTTACATCAGGGTTAACATCAGTCTTCTTTATTGCTATTTTGGGATTTGCCAATGCACTGGTATGGCCTGCCATCTGGCCGCTTGCCATCCACAACCTTGGAAAATTCATCAAAACGGGCTCTGCCATGCTGATTATGGCCATCCTCGGCGGTGCACTGCTTCCGCTCCTTTGGGGAAAACTTTCTGACATATATGGTTCCCAACACGCATATCTGGTCTTGTTACCCAGCTATTTCCTGTTTATCTATTATTCTATCTGGGGGTACAAGAAGAAGAATTGGTAAAAAAATAGTTATGAGTTATAAGTTATGAGTGATTTGGATTCACTCATAACTCATAACTTATAACTCATAACTCAAATAAATGAAGCCCACTTTAGTTATTCTAGCTGCCGGAATGGGTAGCCGTTATGGAGGATTAAAACAACTGGACGAAGTTGGTCCCAACGGGGAAGCGATCATCGATTACTCACTCTACGACGCCATTCGTGCCGGTTTTGGAAAGGTTGTTTTTGTCATCCGTCACGATTTTGAAGCTGCCTTCAAAGAGCGTTTCGATCCAAAATTAAAAGGACGAATAGCTGTTGAATATGTCTACCAGGCATTGGATAAACTACCGGCCGGTTTTACCCTGTCGCCGGAAAGGCAAAAACCCTGGGGAACAGCTCATGCCCTGCTAATGGCCGATGGAGTGGCCAACGAACCGCTGGCAGTTATCAACGCAGATGATTTTTATGGCGGAAAAGCCTACTTCGCCATGGCCAATTTCCTTGTATCATCCAACGATCCAGGCGAATATGCAATGGTGGGCTATAATGTTGAAAATACCCTTTCCGACCATGGGACCGTTTCGCGAGGTGTTTGCGCAACCGATGCGCATGGCTATCTGACAACTGTAGTAGAGCGTACGAAGATCAAAGGTGAGCCGGATGGCATCTTCTATTACGAGGAGGATGGACGTCACCAACTTGGTCCCAGGAGTCCGGTTTCCATGAATTTCTGGGGATTGAAACCAAATGTATTTGGATACATCAGGGAAGGATTTTCTCAATTTTTGAAGGATCATGGTCATGAACTCAAATCAGAATATTACATACCGTTGCTGATCAACGACAACATTGTCAACGGCAACATCAAGACCAAGGTCATCGAATGTGATTCTCCCTGGTTTGGAGTTACTTACATCGAGGATAAACCGATTGTCAAAGGAAGAATCGCGCAGTTGATTGAGGATGGGGTGTATCCGGAGAAACTGTGGTGAAAATCAGGCTAGAAATGCAGCAGATTGCTTCGCTCCGCTCGCAATGACGGATCATTTTTCTGGAGGTGAGGGTAGAGAGAAGGAGGCGGTTGGCGATTCTGTTATTACCAAAACTGATGCCCCGCCTCCTTCTCTCTACCCTCACAAAACCAACAGCCTACCGTCATTGCGAGGAGGAACGACGAAGCAATCTACTGATAATCAGCCAAGTCTTGATGGGTTAAAATATCAAATAATCAATACCTTACAGAATGACCGATCTCCTAATCCATCAATATCTAACCTCCTTTGGCCGTACCGAGCAGGTAACTGACTGGAAACCATTCGGCCACGGTCATATTAATGATACCATTTTGATTCGAACCAAAGGAGATGAGGCCCCTGACTTTATCCTTCAGCGCAAAAACCACTATGTTTTCAAAAACGTACCCGGAATGCTGAACAACATCAGGCTGGTAACGGGACATATTCGTTCGAAATTGTTGGCTGAAGGAGAACCGGAGATCGACCGAAAGGTGATGAATTACCTCAGTACAAAAGATGGGAAACAATACATTCAGGACGAATCGGGCAACTACTGGACCCTTTTCCTGTTTGTCTGCAATTCGCACGGAATCGAAGAGGTAACCCATGCCGATCAGGCTTACAGTGCCGGTAACGCATTTGGAAAGTTCCAGCTTCAACTTTCCGATCTGGATGGTACCAAACTGATTGAAACCATTCCCAATTTTCACAATGGCAAATTCAGGTATCAGCAATTTCTGGATGCCATCTCGCTCAATGCGGCAGGTCGTTGTGCCTCTATGCAAACGGAGATTGAACAGTTACTTCATCGGTCAGATGAAATGTTGCAGTTGCAAAATTGGCTCGATCAAGGAAAACTACCACTTCGGATCACCCACAACGACACCAAAATAAACAACATTCTGTACGGTCCCGACGAACAGAGTCTCTGCATCATCGATCTTGATACGGTGATGCCTGGCACCATCCTCTTCGATTTTGGCGATGCCATCCGTACCCTTTGCAACAGCGCAGCTGAAGATGAACCTGATCTTAGCAGGATCAGCTTTAATCAAGCATATTTTGAAGCCTTTACACGCGGTTATCTCTCAGAAAGCCGACAGTTTTTGACTAATCTGGAAAAAGAGAATCTGGTTTTCTCCTGCAGGTATATGGTTTGGGAACAGACCATCCGGTTCCTGGCGGACTACCTGAACGGAGACCCCTACTACAAGATCTCCTATCCCGAGCATAACCGCGATAGGGCCCTGTCACAATTGCGCTATTTAAAGGTTTTGGAGGAGAATGACTCCTGGATGGAAGACTGTGTAAAGCAAAGTTTGTTGCAATAGGTATCCTTCCCCAGAAGAAAATTTAACCAAAAATGGGTCCCAAGGAATGCATAAAGACCAGAACCTGAAATTTGTAGAAGATCTAGTTCTGTAGGTCGCGGTCCCGCTAGGGATCTGATATTTATAAAAATATATAGATTAATAGAACTGGAATCCCGTAGGGTAATGTCATTAAGTTTAGAAAAATTTATGCGACTCTCAACAGATTGCTTCACACTTCGTTCCTCGTGTTCGCAATGACGAAGCAATCTGTTGATAATCTGCAAAATACACAACATGCCGACTATTCAAATATTCACAATCTTTAACGTCGCACAATCCATTTATGACAGTTCGTGCCCATTTGTGGTTAAATTTTCTCTTACCCCAATTTAATGTGTTTTGATTTTACCTCGCTGCCCAGAAACAGATTGGCCAACTGGTCGAAATTGTCAGGTGACTCGGTTGTAAAAAACTCCCTGCGGCCAGATTTTGAGCAATCCAACTCCATTTCAGGATGGCGGATCAGATAATCTTTCAAACGTTCCGCTACAATAGCTCCCTGGGTCATCAACTGAACACCATTTGGCAAATACTGCCGGATCACTTTCGTCAAAAGCGGATAATGTGTGCAGCCAAGAATGACGGTATCGATCAAAGGATCTTTGCCGAAAAGTTCGTCTAAATTCTGTTTGACAAAAAAAGCTGCCCCGGGGCTTTCAATAAGGTTATTTTCTACGATGGGCACCCACATCGGACAAGCCACCTGGGTGACAAATATCGGGTTGTTTGGGGATATTTTGGCTATCTCCATGGGATAGGATTCGGAAATGACCGTTCCATTCGTGCCCAAAACACCCACATGGCCTGTTTTCGTCATATCCGGGATCATCTCCACGCTAGGCCTGATCACCCCCAAAACCCGTCTGGCGGGAAAAGTTACAGGCAGGTCAATTTGCTGGATGTTGCGCAGCGCCTTTGCCGAGGCAGTGTTACAAGCCAGGACAACCAGCCGGCATCCCTGCTCAAAAAGCTGAAAAACCGCTTGTCTCGTATATTCATAAACAACTTCAAAAGAGCGGGTCCCGTATGGATTTCTGGCATTATCCCCCAGATAGATGTAATCGTATTGTGGCAATTCACGAAGCAGCTCTTTGAAAATTGTCAGTCCGCCGTAACCGGAATCAAAAACGCCAATGGGTTGGTAGCTCTTCGACATAAACAATAATTTATTTTTCGAAGCTACTAATTATTCGCAACATTGATTGCCAATTATCACTCTGAAAAAGAAATAAAAAAGGGCACCTTGCAGCGCCCTTATCCTATATCTAATCCTATCGAATTACTTTAGACCGAGCTTTGCTTTAACCAGTGGCATCATGTCTGTTGACTGTGCTGGATTGAAATACAATACACTGTTAACTTCAAAAACATACAACATCCCTTGCTCTTTAGCAACTTCACCGATTGCTTTGCGGGCTTTCTCTACAACAGGCTGGAACTGTTTGCTCTCTTCCTTCTGAAGATTTTCCTGGGCTTGTTGCTGGAAAGTTTGTATTCTCTCCTGAAGACTCTGAATATCAGCCTCTTTCGCTTGACGAATAGCGTCCGTAACATTGGGTTGTTTTACCAAAGCAACATACTCCTGGCCTTTGGTTTGGTACTCTTTTTGCATAACAGCCAACTGTGCCTCAAGGTCTGATTGCATTTTAGCCATGGCTTTCTGAGCGACTTCACGTTCAGGCATGGTAGAGATCAAACCCTGAAAGTCAATGTGACCAAATTTCAATGTTTGGGCCGAAGCGGAAGCTCCAACAAATAGAAGAAGGGAAAAAGTTATAACACTTAAGAAATGTCTCATGATCAATCTGATTTAATTTTATGCGCAAATTTATAACATTAATTTTTATATCCAAGTTTTTGTAACACCTGATCGCTCAGGTCAAATTTCGGATTGGTGTAGATCATCGTCATGCTACCGGCCTTGTCAAAAACCATCGCATAAGCTCCCTGCTCGGCTATGGTCTGAATGGCACTGAAAACTTCGTCCTGAATAGGCTTTACCAGGGCTTCCCGTTTTTTTGCCAAATCACCTTCCGGACCAAAATACTGCCGCTGCAGCTTTTTGTACTCCTTCTCTTTGTTGACTATTTGTTCTTCACGTTTACGTTTCATATCCTGGGAAAGCAATATCACCTCGCCCTGATAATCCTTGTAGATCTGGTCAAGCTCAGCATGAAGCGTCTCAAGTTCTTTCTGGTATTTCTGTGATAGTTTATCCAGTTGTTCCTGGGCAGCGACATAAGCCGGCAATTTCCCCAAAATAAAATCGGTGTCGACGTAGGCATATTTCTGGGCAAAACTGCTTGTCATACATACGAAAATGAAAACTCCCAAAAAAATAATCTTCTTCATCTCAATAAGTTTTTATCATGAAGTAATATCAAAATTCAGGCCAAATTTTTAAAATTGCTGTCCCATGATGAAGTGGAACTGACTTCCACCTGTTCCCTTGGTATACCCGTCATCGAATCCATAACCCCAGTCAAATCCCATCAGACCAAACATTGGCAGGAAGATCCTGATACCCAAACCTGCAGATCTCTTGATACTGAAAGGATTGTAATCTGAGATGTCGTACCACGAATTACCGGCTTCGAGGAAGCCTAAACCGTAAATAGTGGCAGATTGTGACAAGGTGATCGGATAACGAAGCTCAACGGTGATCTTCTCATAGATATTACCACCCTGTGGAGGGGTTAACGAGTTGTTTTCATAACCGCGTAAACCGATGTATTCACTTCCGTAAGAGCTATATCCCGACATACCATCTCCTCCCAATTTGTAGGATTCGAACGGTGAGCGAAGGTTTTTGTTGTAATAGCCCAAAAGTCCGGTTTCAAACTTTGTCCTAAGGATAAGTTTGGCATCCTGACGCGCCTGCAGCGGAGTAAAGATATCCGCCTTAAACGACCACTTATGGTACTCAATCAATCTGTACCTTTCAGCAGCAGTCATTGTTTTACTGCTGTAATCTTTCCCTGTAAACAGCGAGAAAGGAGGAGTCAGTGCCAATGAGATGGAGAAGTTCGATCCCCTTCTGGTGTACAACGGACTATCTGTCGAATTTCGCCCGAATACAGTTCTGAATGCCAGTGTATTGGAGGTACCGTTCTGGAAGATGAAATATTTCCAGTTGTCAAGAATGTATCTCTGGTAAGAAAGTTCGTGATACAGGGTAAAGTAGTTGTCAGGCCTTTTCAAACGGTATCCCAATCCAACCGATGCGCCCAAAACACCCATTTTCTCAGTGATGTCATAATTGTACTGGTTGTAGCCACTACCATATCCGCTTCCATATCCGCTACCGTATCCGCTTCCATAACCGCTGCCATAACCTCCATAGCCACCATAACCACCACCATACATTCCATTACCATAGCCGCCGTAATTGTATGCGCTGTTACCGCTGGTCTGTTTGGAATAGTAAATCGAGAAGGTGAATGAGTTGGGTTTCTTCCCTCCCAGCCATGGTTCGGTAAAGGAAAAACTATACGATTGATAATAAGAGCCATTGGTTTGGGCACGCAGTGTCAATGTTTGACCATCCCCGGTAGGGAGCGGCCTCCAGGCCTTTTTGTTGCCAATATTCCTTACGGAGAAGTTGGAGAATTTCAATCCGACCGTTCCGACAAACATCCCGGCCCCCCATCCTCCCGAAAGTTCAACCTGGTCGTTGGCGCGCTCTTCAAGTTCATAGTTGATGTCAACAGTTCCATCCTCGGGATGCGGAACCACGTCGGGTTTGATGGCTTCCGGATTAAAGTGGCCCATTTGGGAGAGCTCACGTACCGAACGAATGATGTTTTCCTTGCTGAAAAGCTGACCCGGACGAGTGTACAACTCACGGCGGGCAACGTGTTCGTTGGTCTTGGTATTTCCTTTGATGCCTATCGAATTAATGGTTGCCTGCGAACCTTCGACAATCCTCATCTCAAAATCAATAGAATCATTCTCAACCTTCACCTCAACCGGATTGAGGTTAAAGAAGAGATAACCGGTATTCAGGTATTGGTTCGAAACGGCATCATCATCTTCGGTAAGGCGCTTTTCAAGAAGCTTCTGATCAAAAACATCACCCTTCTTAATACCCAGTACCCTGGATAGTTGATCATCTGTTAGAACCGTGTTCCCAATCCATCGAATATTTCTGAAGTAGTATCGTCGTCCTTCATCAATCCAATATTTCAGTTTAACGGTATTTCTGGTCGTATCTTTGATGATGGTATCGGCCAGGATGATGGCATCACGGTAGCCATTTTCGTTGTATTTCTTGATCAGGTTAATTTTATCTTCATCAAACTTGTCCTGGAGAAACTTTTTCGAGGAGAAAAAATTGATCGGTTTTTTTGATTTGGTCTTCTTCATGGATTTCTCCAATGTGAAGGTACTCACCTGTTTGGCACCCACAAACTCTATTTCACTGATCTTCACTTTGGTCTTCTTGTTCACCATAATGTCGAGCACCAACTGATTTTGCTTGGTGGTATCATCCTTTTGAACAATGCTCACTTCGGTATTGTAAAACCCTTTGCCCTGGTAGTAGCTGAGAATCTGTCTCTGGGCAGTGTTGACGAGGTTATCGGTAACCTGTCCACCTATCAGCATCATTACCTGCTTCTCAATATCTTCCTTTTCACTTTTGCTGACACCATGGTAATTTTTGGCTGCAAGTCTTGGCCGCTCCTGCAGATAAACATTCAGCCAGATTTTGTCCCCTACTATTTTTGTCGCAGAAATTTTTACATCCGAAAACAAACCCTGCTTCCAATATTTTCTCAAGGCGGATGTAACCTGATCGCCGGGAATTGTAATTTCCTCACCAATATTTAACCCGGAAAGTCCTTTCAACACCTCAGTATCCAGGAATCTGATACCGCTAATTTCGATACCTGCCAACGTATAATGTTTTGGACTATCGTAAAAAACGGAAAAATTTGTACTGTCAGCTACTGTTTGCGCATACAATTGGGCACCAGAAAATAAAGCAAGAAATAAAAATAAAACTCTTTTGACCATGTCAAATTCTAATTTGTTCACTAGTTTTTCCAAAACGTCTTTCTCTCTTTTGGAAATCATTAACTGCCTCAAATAGATCATCTTTTCGATAGTCTGGCCACAACTTTTGCGTAAAATACAACTCAGTATAGGCGATCTGCCAAAGAAGAAAATTACTAACCCTGAATTCACCGCCGGTACGAATCAACAGTTCAGGATCAGGCAGGCCAAATGTAGGAAGATATTTTCCAATCAACTCTTCATTAATGCTACTTTTGTCAATTTTGTCATTTTTTAACTCATCGGCCATTCTTTTTACCGCTTCCACCATCTCCCAACGACCTGAATAGCTCAGTGCCAGCACCAATCTAAGCCCGCTATTCTCTTTTGTTTTGGCAATTGCAGCGGCCAATTTTTGCTGAACTTGCTCCGGAAGTGAGGCAATATCACCTATGGTACGCAGCGATACATTGTTTTTGTGGAGATTTTCCGTCTCGGCAACGATGGCATGGACCAGCAATCCCATCAAGGCATCAACCTCCTCCTTGGGCCTGTTCCAGTTCTCTGTCGAAAAAGCATAGAGGGTAAGGTATTGGATGCCCATTTCACCCGCCCCCTCCACGACAGAGCGGACAGCCTCCACCCCTTCGCGGTGACCAAAGATCCGGTCTAATCCATGTTGTTCTGCCCAGCGCCCATTGCCATCCATGATGATGGCGACATGTTGCGGGATCTTATCCGTTTTTAACTCTTTAGAATGCACTTTTCCTGACGTTTTTTTCGTTCACTTTACATACTCCCTTGTCTGTCCAAACCTGCCAATGCAAAGAAAGGTGCACCGAACCATACCAATCGTTGTTCAGCAAAACACTTGGAGCAAACTCCGCAGGATAGGTTTGGATCAAAGGATCTGCATTTTGGTATCTTTTGGGATCCTTCAGGTTATCTATATTATCGGTAAAGGTCTTCCTGACACACAACTCCACGCATACCCCAAGCCTTTTGGTCAGGTTGTATTTAATCCCAAAACCCATCGGGATGATGGGTGACAGCGCATCGGAATCGTTGGATTTGTTGTTGTTCTTATCCAAAACCGGTTGGTACAAATTTTTATAGGGTACAAACGGATAATTATACAACTGCGGCACAAGTACAAGGGTCCCCCGCCTTGGAGCCCTTGAAAAAAACCCGCCCACACCCAGGGACAGAAATGGGGTAAAACGGTCTTTGGTGGTACTTCCCATTTTATAATCCATGAAATTGAATTCGAATATCGCTTCAAAAGATTGTATTGATCTGTTAAAATTGTACGAATCGTCTGTCTTCTTCATGAACAACTCGGTTGGCATACCGGAAGTTGGATCATTGATGGTGATACGGGAGGTAGGTTCGGCAAGGTTTACACCGGGAAAGGTGCCTGACGACTTCAGGGTACCTGATATCAATTGCCCGCGGATGGACATTCTTTTGTTAAAATTCCATCTTCCAAGAAGCCCGTAAAGTGTCGTGATCTCCTTTCCGTAAGAGACATTTTCCAAATCTCCCCAATAGACCGCCGCACCGATCCGGATACCAACATCAGCCGATTTTTGCGGGAAAGACTGCAAAAAACAGAAAAGCATGGAAATTATGATCAACACTCTCTTCATAAAACCTGACACTTTACTATGGATACAAAGGTAACAGAAACCCCCGCTAATTTATTTAAAAGCTCGCAAAACAGCGATAAAATTAGCTTGCTGTCGAACTTTAATTTCTTTTGTCTGCCCCCCACAGCAATTTTTTGCGCAGGGTTTCATAAAAGGACTGATTTTCAAATTTCAATACATTGATGATGAAGTCAGACTTGCATATTTTCCAGACCATATCTGTATCAAAAGGGGCCGACCGCGAATCCAGCGTGGCCATGTACCTGCCTCCGCGTCCTTCCACCCATAATGTAACCACTTCGTGATCGGAGATAACTACCGGTCGGATGGCAAGATTGTGGGGCGCAATCGGGGCAATGACGAAGTTTGCAGATCCTGGTGTGATGATTGGTCCGCCAACACTTAAAGAATAGGCCGTGGTCCCTGTTGGTGTGGATACAATTAAACCATCTGCCCAATAAGTATTTAACAAATCCCCTCCCACCTCAACATGTACAGTAATCATTTGCGAGGAATCCTGTTTGTGGACGGTGAACTCATTTAAGGCATAGGGAAAATCAGCAAACAGTCCGAACTTATTTTCCAATTTTAACAAAGAACGAGGTTGAAGAATAAACTTTCCGGCAAATAGCTTCTCAATGGAAAACTCAAGCTCTGCCTGGGCAATATCCGCCAAAAAACCCAATCTGCCACTGTTAATCCCAACCATTGGGATTCCTGAATCCCTCACAAAGGTGATGGCCTGCAAAAAAGTTCCATCGCCTCCGATACTCATAAAAAAATCTACACCTGCCAACTCACTGTCGGAAGAGAAGCCCTCAATCCTGCCTGGATCAATCCCGGCCTCCTTTTTTAAAAAATCAAGAAAGGGAGTATAAATGATGACCTCTGTCTCATGAAGATGCAATAACTCCAGCAAACGTTTCATGCTGTCGTAAAAAATTGGTCCGATGGTCCATCCAAAAAGGGCAATTCTCATCTAAAGTAAATATTAATCAGGTATTGATGTACCGCATAAATTGATCGAACCGGTCGTCAATCAGGCTTTTGAGCGGCGTCTGATCCATGAATGTAGCCTTTATTTCGTAATTGTAGCGCGTCATGGTCTGAATAATGCCGGAAAGATCTACCTGGTTAACCTTGATGGTCACTATAAGCTCTGTGGTCGATACATTTGGTTTCCAAGTATAAAGACTCAAAATACGGGCATCATTCCCTTCGATGATCTGGGTGATTTGTGCCAGCGAATAGTTATTCTCACACATGGTCAACTCAATGATTCCACCCGGTTCATTGGGCGAAAAGAGAATCGTCAGCTGGTTGCTCAAATCATACCTGGAAATTGATCCCAGATAGGCGTGATCCTCAGTCAACACAGGAACTATAGATACGCCACAACTGGAGGCAACCGCGGCCACCTCAAAAATATGCTGCATCGGATGCACATGGGGCTTGAGCAGCTGATCCGAAATGAATGCTTCAAGCGGAGCGTCAAAATCATGGGCATCGAAAATTTCCTTGTCTGAAATGACGCCAAAGTACTCCTGATCGGTCACAATGGGCAGATGAGATACCCTGAAAACATCCATCAGTGAAAGCACTTTAGAGGCAGTATCGCCAGGGCTTACAGAAGGAATCGAGTTAGAAATCAAAGTTTCAGCTATCATGACCGAAAGTAAAGTTGTTTTTGAATGCGAATCATTTTGTAAATTGCAAACCTAATTAATTGCATGCAAAAATGACACGATTAAGCGTAAATATAAATAAAATAGCGACACTGCGAAACAGCAGGGGCGGAACGATGCCCAGCGTCACAGAAGCAGCAGTCAGATGTCAGACGTTTGGGGCTGAAGGGATCACTATTCATCCGCGACCGGATGAGCGGCACATCCGTTACAACGATGCCCGTGAACTTAAGCCCTTGATAACTACAGAATTCAACATCGAAGGATATCCTGATCCACGCTTTATCGGGCTGGTACTTGAGGTTCTTCCCCATCAGGTAACACTGGTACCGGATTCCCCTTCTGCCATCACCTCCAACGCCGGATGGGACACACTGAAACACCGGGATTTTCTAAAAGATGTGGTTGGAAAATTTCAAAAAGCAGGAATCAGGGTCTCACTTTTTGTCGGAACAGATCCAGAAATGATTGAAGGAGCGGCTAAAATCGGAGCCGACAGGGTCGAACTCTACACAGAACCCTATGCCACAGATTTCCCGTTAAATCCTGAAAAAGCGGTTCTTCCCTTCATCAGGGCAGCCCAAACAGCTGAAAAATTTGGCCTGGGACTCAATGCCGGCCACGACCTGAGCCTCGAAAACCTTCGCTATTTCGACCAACATGTTCCAAATCTGCTGGAGGTCTCCATTGGCCATGCCCTGATCGCGGATGCCCTGTATTTGGGACTGGAAGAGACAATCAGGAGGTACAGGGAGTGCCTCAAATAAGGATAAAGGATAAAGTCAAAAGGATAAAGTAAGAACGCACTATCTATAATTATTGTATTTCTAGAATGCTCTATTTAACAGCTAATCAAGCACAAAACCCGGGGCTCACTTTATCCTTTTAACTTTATCCTTTATCCTTTCAGTTTTCCCTTTATCCTTTAGAACTCGTCTATGAACTTACATTACAGGCATTACGGTTCCGGTCCGGCATTGATCATCCTCCACGGCTTGTACGGCTCGTCAGACAACTGGATTACTATCGCCAAACAGTTGCAGGGGCATTATACTGTTTTGCTTCCCGATTTAAGAAACCACGGGGCTTCACCCCATACATCTTCCCATACATATGAGGAGATGGCCGATGACCTGGCGGCATTTTATGAGGGGACAAAAACGGAAGATGCCTTTTTGATAGGTCACAGCATGGGCGGAAAGGTAGCCATGCGATTTGCCGCGGAACATCCCGAAAAGGTAAACAGACTGATGATCATCGATATTGCTCCCAAAAATTACCTAACGGGAGATCGCTCCTTCAAACACATCCGCCAACATGAATTAATCCTGAAATTGCTTGAGCATCCTGATCTTTCGCAGTTCCATTCCCGGAGTGAACTGGATCACTATTTCAGTTCGAAAATCAAGGAAGAATCATTGCTGCTCTTTCTTTTGAAAAATATTCACCAATCACACGGTGGTATTTTCGAATGGAAAATCAATGCCAAAGTCTTGAGAGATACGTTTGACGCCACTGTCAGCGAAATGGATCTGTCGTGGTTCGAAGAGCGTATGCCAATTACAGCCTATCCTGTCACATTTGTGAGAGGGCTGAATTCAGAATATGTCAGCGATGATGATTGGAAAGAGATCCGAAAAATCTATCCCGAAGCCAAACTGGTCGATTTTGATGGGGCGGGTCACTGGCTGCACGCCGAACAACCCTCCAAATTGGTTGCAACTATATTGGAGAAAGTTTGAAGAGTTTGAAGGGTTTGAAATGTTTGAAGGGTTTGAAATGTTTGAAGGGTTTGAAAAATGATCCAAGGTTCAAAGTTCAAGGTAAGCCACATTGAACGTTGAACTTTACCCTTCGGCTACGCTCAGGGCCCGGTAACTTTTTAAACATTTCAAACAAAAAAAACATTTCAAACATTTCAGTCTTTCACCCGGCTCAGGCTCAGCGATTTTAACATCCAGTTGGGCAAGTGTTTCTTTGGATTGCGTTTTCTAAGATTGATAAACAATCCCAACTTTTTAATAATAGGTAACTTATGCGTTTCTACGAATTCGATCAGGGTCCCATCCGGATCTTCGATGTACGAAAAGTGACCGGCTGCTTCACCCATGTCGAAACTATTGCCCTCGTGGTGGGCAAAGCTATCGACAGTAAACGGAAAACCGCGCTCTGCACAGGCGGAGTTAAGTTCCTCCATGCCATTGATATCGTAGCACAAATGAATGAACCCCAGGTCTCCCCAGAAGCGTCCTTCAAAGATCTTTCGGGGCACACGGCCTTCAACTTCTACAAGTTCGATCTCGCTATTACCTAAAAGTCTTCCGAAAGCGCCGGTGCGGGGTTTACTGTGCTTTAGCAGAACTCTCCTGAAACTGGAGTCTCCACCTTTCAGGTGGGCCAAATCAGCAAATTTTCCCCTTTTATCAAAAACTATCTGATCATATCCAAGTATGTCAGAATATACTTTTTGTGAATTTTCAATATTGGTAACCCCTATGATCACACCATAAACTGAACCAGTATGCTGCTTCCGGTTACCAAACCAATTTTTTGATTCAATAACCTGAAATATATTGTTATACGGATCAGTAACAAAGAAAAAATTACGTCCGTCCGGGTCAACCTGAATATCACTTACATTCAATTTTTCCTCCAAAAACCAGGTATGGGTGTATTGGGCATCACGTGTTTTAATTTTCGCAGCAAAGATACCCAGATCGCCCAATGCGGGTTCGAAGACTGGTGATTGCGGAACCCTGTCTGTGTATTGCCAGATCTCGAAACCTCCCCCGCCATTCAGGTTCATCGCGAGAACTGCATGCCGTTTCCGGGGCAACCCGCCTGTATAAGGCAACATCAGCGCGGCGGTGGCGCTCTCTTCAAATACCTTGATATCCATTCCAAGGTATTTTCTGTACCATTTCCAGGCTTCCGCAACATTTTTTACCCCGATACCAAGTTGTTGAATCCCGCTAACTACAATTCCTTCCATAGATTTTTTATTGACATTCAACCAAACGGATCAATTCTCTGTGCTATTTTGTAAAAAAGCCATGGAATGTACCGTTTTAGATAGGGCATAATTACATCTTTTTTTCCAATAATTACCTCTTTCCTATTGCTGTTGACAGCTTTCACAATCTTATTGGCACAATAGGCTGCAGAAACCCCCTCTTCCTGCCCCTTGTCCATCAGGCCATGTTCACCCCCCGTTGAAATGAGGGAATGGATTGAAATATTTGTCTTGACCATTCCCGGACAGACCATGGTAACCCGAATGTTGTCCCTGAAATGTTCGAGCCTTAGTGTCTCAAAGTATCCGTGCAGCGCATGTTTGGCAGCCGCATAGGCCGATCGCTGCGGAAATCCGAACAGGCCGGTGAGACTGCTGACCACCACGATGTGGCCTCCACCGCTTTTTACCATAAAAGGAAGGATTTGCCTGGTTAGACCGGCATGTCCCCAAAAATCAACCTCCATGATCTTTCTGGCAACCTCCATGGGGGTATCAATTAACAGGGAGCGCTGACTGATACCTCCATTGTTGACCAAAATATCCACGCGTGGAAATGCAGACTGAACAGTAGCTACAGCTGAACCTACCTCCTCCGGGACTGCGAGATCAAATGCCAGGGCCAACACTTCAGCCCCTTGTTTTTTACAGTTCCCCGCAACAATTTCGAGCTGATTCCGGTTCCGTCCCGACAATACCAATTGTATTCCGGGAGCTGCCCACTTCAAGGCCAGCGCTTCACCAATACCGGAGGAGGCTCCTGTAATCCAGATAATTTTTGAATTGATCATTCAGTCAGCAGGTTTGAAAATTCTCCCTGAATACATCAGAAAGGAGGTCACTCGCCCTGCAATGCAAACTTAACTTTTTTCTCTCTTACGGCAATGTGTGAAAAACTCCTTCTTTATTTCAGCCCTGGACGGGCGCTTGCGAGGTGCGGATTACAAAATCTTCCCTAACATACAAAGCGCAGAGTTGCAAAGTGGAACTTTGATGTTTTCCTCTGTGCAACTCTGTGTTTTCTCGGTGTAACTCTGTGTAACCTATTGTAACCTTGTTACTTCGTTACCGGATAGGCTGCCGAACCGGCATCCAGGAACTTCTTGAAATTTTCCACATTCAGGTCATAGGCTTTGGGCGATACCAGTAGTTTCCCATCGCTGTCGAGAATGACATAATAAGGCTGTGAATTGGTGCCGAATTGAGAAGTTTGTAAATCCGCGTTCTTTTTCCCAAGCAGTTTTACCTCGCGCCCGTTTTTGCTGGTGTACCACTCCTCTTTCGGCATTTCAACTACTTTGTCGTCAACGTAAAGGGCAACCAGCACAAAATTCTCCCTCAGCCTGCTTAGTACACCCTGATCGCTCCAGACCCTGTTCTCCATCTCTCGGCAGTTGGTACAGCCATGACCCGTAAAATCGACAAAAACAGGTTTCTTCAATGCTTTCGAAACACGTAGCGCCTGGTCGTAATCAAAATATCCTGATAATCCGTGGGGCAACTTCAGGACATCCGCATAGCGCGGCGCTTCTGAAACATTGCCTACAGCTTTGATACCCCCACCCGATCCACCATTTTCGCGCGCAATGGCATTGATATCAAAATCCTGCGTCTCCATCGGTGGCAGCCAACCGGAGATGGCTTTAAGCGGGGCTCCCCATAATCCCGGGATCAGGTACATCACGAAGGTGAAAGTAAAGATAATAATCATCAGTCGCGGGAATGATCTGACCACAGGATAATCACTGTCGTGGGGAAATTTAATCTTGCCCAGCAGGTAGAAGCCCATCATGGTAAAGATGACAATCCAGAAACTGAGATAGACCTCGCGGTCGAGGATTCCCCAGTGGTAGGTCTGATCAGGAACATTCAAAAATTTCAAGGCAAAAGCCAGTTCGATAAAACCGATCACCACTTTAATCGTATTAAGCCATCCTCCCGATTTGGGCATCTGTTTGAGCCACTGCGGAAAGAAAGCAAAAAGGGTAAACGGAATCGCGAATGCCAGGGAGAAACCCAGCATCCCGATAACCGGTTTCAATATTTGTCCGCCAACGGCCTGCACCAAAACCGTACCGACAATGGGGCCGGTACAGGAAAAGGAGACAAGTACGAGCGTAAATGCCATGAAAATGGTTCCCACAAATCCACCCTTATCTTCTTGCTGCACACTTTTGTTGACCAGCCAGCCGGGCACGGTAATCTCAAAATAACCGAAAAATGAGGCGGCAAATACCACAAAAATCAGGAAGAAAAGCACGTTGGGAAGCCAATGGGTGCTGAGCCAGTTGCCGAAATCAGCGCCAAAGAGGACGGAGACTAATACCCCGAAGATCACATAGATGGCAATGATGGAGAGGCCATAGACCATGGCCTGTACTTTCCCTTTGGCTCCGCTTTTCATGAAATAGGAGACAGTCAAGGGGATCATCGGGAAGACGCAGGGGGTGAGGATGGCGAGCAGCCCCCAGAGGAATGCCTGCAGGAAGAACCACAAAAGTGTGCGGTCTTTCCCGGTGAAATCGTCGTTGGAGGCAGCCGGCTTAATTTCTGCTTTAGCGGCTGCAACAGGGGCCTGAGCTTTTTGCGAAGCAGTAGCAGCGGTATCTTTGACTGTAACAGCAGGAACCGTCACGAGTGTCTTTGTTGTATCCTTCGAAACAACAGCTGCTGTTTTAATCCCTTCCAATTTAAAGGAGTAATTCACCTCTGCGGGCGGCAGACAGTTTTGGTTGTTACAGCACATAAACTCCAAAAAACCCTTAACTTCAACAGGTTTGTCGGAAATTACCTTCACTTTTTGGGTAAATACAACGCTTTTGATAAAGTACTTTACCACCATGTTGAAATTGGGGTCGTTTTCCTCCAGGGGTTTGGGTTCAATTACCTTCCCAACCAGAGTAAAACCTGCAGGCTTGTCGAATTTAAAAGATGTAGGAATTGGTCCCCCGCTTGGGACAAACTGCGAATAGAGATGCCACCCTTTATCCATGGTAGCCATAAACCGTAGCTCGTACTCACTGTCACCGGTTTTTTTGGATTCGAAACTCCATTTGACAGGCTCGAGAATCTGAGCGGAAACCATCTGAAAAACGGCAAGCAGAAGGGCGAAAAGGAATATACGTTTAGCAATCATACCAATAGATTGTAATTGTTGTTAATTACCATGAAGGGAGAAAAGACCGGATACCAATCATCCTTTCTTTTTTCACAGTCCAAAGATACGCCCAAAATTTTAAATCCTTCGTCATGATAAACATCAAAACATTTCATCAAGTTAGGATTTTCGGCACAGATGCATTATTTAATAATCGCCTTCGACTGGAAAGTAAACACCTCAGAAGGTGTTCTGGTCTCTTTCATAATTTCTGAAAGTTCACTCACTATTTCAGGGTTCTCTGCCGCAACATTGGTATTCTCGCCCAAATCACTTGATAAATCATACAATTCCGTAGTTGTTTTGATGGCATCCAAAACCTGATACCGAACCAACTTCCAGTTACCTTTTCTTACCGCCTGACGTCCGCCCAGCTCATGAAATTCCCAATACATAAACTCATGTTGCAGCTGATCCTTTTGTGCCAGCAAGGTCGGCAGGAAGGAGATCCCATCAATGTTCGCAGGCGCTTTGGCACCAGTTATGGCAGCAAGGGTGGGCATCACATCCCAAAACGCTGAAACATGATCCGACTTTGTATCAGCAGGTACCGAACCCGGCCACCTCACAATCATGGGTTCACGAATGCCTCCTTCGTACAAATCGCGCTTGTAGCCACGCAGCGGGCCGTTGCTGTCGAAATATTCAGGATCGGCGCCGCCTTCGATATGGGGACCATTGTCAGAACTGAAGATCACGATGGTATTTTTATCCAGCCCAAGCTCTTTCAATTTTTCCAACAGCTCACCTACCTGTTTATCGATCAAAGTCACCATGGCCGCAAATGCCGCATGGACTTCGGGTTGAGAACCATAAGGACCTTCCCTGAACCCTTTTTTACCCGGGTCAACACCTTTGTAACTTTTCTCCGGCAGAAATTTACCCCTGAATTCTTGCAGGTTTTTCTCGGGTGTCATAAGTTCTGCGTGCGGAATAGTCGATGCGTAATACAGAAAGAATGGGCGCGCTTTGTTATTCTCAATAAATTGCAAAGCATGCTTGTGGATCAGTTCGGGGGCATATTCCTCAAACTTGTCGCCGCTGTTTCCAGCCAAAACTATTTTGGTTTGATTTTCCCATAAATGGCCCGGGAAATAGTTGTGCGCCAGAGTCTGGCTATTAAAGCCATAAAACTGATCAAATCCCTGGTTATTGGGGTCGCCCTCTGTGCCTACAAAACCTAACCCCCATTTACCAAAACAACCGGTCGTATATCCGACAGACTTTAGCATTTCAGCTACCGTGAAACTGGCCGCAGGCATTGGCCACTCACCCTCAGGTTTCCATCCCTTGTTCCCGCGAATAGCTGTATGGCCGGTGGTTAACCCTGTCATCAAAGAGCATCTTGAGGGTGCGCTGACGGTACATCCCGCATAATGTTGGGTAAATAGCATCCCCTCCCTGGCCATCCGGTCCAGGTTTGGCGTTTGAAATCTTTTTTGGCCATAACAGCTAAGATCGCCGTAACCCAAATCATCCGCCAGGATGTAGACAATATTTGGTTTCTGTGCGACTGGTTTGACATTTTTATGCCCGGTTTGAGCCTTTACTGATGGGGTGATAACTGAAGCAACCACCAAAGCAGTGATAAAAAACTGATGATTATTGGCTATTAAAATCATGGTAAGAATTGGGTTACTAATTGGGTGAAAATTAGCTCTTCTTGGAAATGCTAAATTATAAACAAAATTGCCATTAATATTTAATCAAAAGTTGTTTCCTTTGCCACAAATTTCTCCGAGTTACCATTTCTAAATGCTTCGGCACAGGAAAGTGTAACCGATGGGTCTCTTTGGAAACGAAGATGCCTCCCGAAGGATAATTCCTTTATTTGGAAAGGAGATACAGTACTTTCATATTTGATTGCTTCACCTTCCGGTGAAAGCTGTGTCCACATCTCTTCGGGAACCGGGAAAGTAATATTTTGAACAATGGAATATTTGCTTTTGGTATCCCTTTTTGTGATCGCATTTCTCTATTCATCAGTCGGACACGGCGGAGGGACCGGCTACCTCGCGCTGTTGGCGCTGTTTGGTGTCGCCCCCATTTTTATGAAATCAACAGCCCTGACACTCAATGTTTTTGTCTCGGCCATCGCATTTTTCGCTTATTACAAAGCAGGCTATTTCAGGTGGAAACTGATTCTCCCTTTCCTGGTGACATCCATTCCTTTCTCCTATATTGGAGCATTGGTTCCGGTAAATGCTTCCATCTACAAAATTGTACTTGGCCTGTTTTTACTTATTGCCACGGCTAGAATGGTGCTGAATCCCAAAGCATTTTCGGAAGAATCAAAGACGGTCCCTTTTATTCTGGCCATTACAATTGGGGCAATTCTCGGTTTCTTCTCCGGAATGATCGGTATCGGTGGCGGAATAATCCTTAGTCCGCTTTTGATCCAAATGCATTGGGCCAATGTCAAGGAATCAGCCGCGGCCTCTGCCCTCTTTATCTTTCTTAACTCCATGTCGGGACTTTTCGCGCTGGTAAATAATGGATTTACAATGGAACCGCGTATCATTGCCTGGATTGCCGTTGGCATTTCCGGGGGTATTGCCGGATCATATATCGGCAGCTCCAGATTAAAACCCCTACAATTGAAATACCTTCTCGCTTCTGTTTTATTTCTGGCAAGTATCAAACTAATCTTGTTGTAAAATGGGAACAGAGACAATACCCCAGCTTATGATCATTGCCGGTACCGGAAGAAATTCCGGGAAGACGACCCTTGCCTGTCAGATTATTGGAAAATTCTCTGCCATTCAATCCATCGTGGCCATTAAAATTACACCACATTTCCACGAAAATCCCGGTAACGGAGAAGTAATCGTTAACAAACCGAATATCTACATTGCAGAAGAAAGTGATCCCTCTACTGGAAAAGACAGCTCATTGATGCTGAAAGCCGGAGCTGTTCAATCCTATTTTGTCATGACCACCGACGAGTACCTGGAGGAAGCTTTTCGTGAAATTCTTACCAGGATACCCGCAAACAGCCTGGTGGTTTGTGAATCGGGCGGATTGCGCCATCTGATCCGTCCCGGACTGTTTTTCATGATGCAACATCCCGTAAACAGCGGTTTAAAACCGGATACGGCAAAGCTGCTGTCGCTTGCCGACCATGTCGTTACCTTTGATGGACCTAAATTTGATTTTGACATTAATTCGATCGAAATTGTGGATAACCAATGGAAATTAAAATAGAACAAGGATGATACAGTTCGAAGAAGCATTAGCGATTTTAAAAACACGCTCAATTAAACAAAAAACCGAGTATGTCGATTTGTACCATGCCCTGAACAGAATACTTGCAGAAGATATCCATTCGGATGTTGCCATGCCCCCTTTCAACAAATCGGCCATGGACGGGTTTGCCTGCAGAAAATCCGACCTCAAAAATCCGTTGGTGGTGATAGAAGAAATTCCGGCCGGAACGCCCCCCACAAAATCAATCGGAGAAAACCAATGTGCACGGATCATGACAGGCGCGATGGTCCCTGAAGGGGCTGATTTTGTAGTTATGAAAGAACATGTCGAAACGTTGGATTCCAACCATGTTCTCTGTACCCGCGAAACCTCCCAAACCAATATTTGTCTGTTGGGAGAAGATGTAAATGTTGGTGAACTGGTTATAAAAAGAGGTGAAAAGATATTGCCCTCGCACATTGCCATACTGGCTTCTGTAGGCTGTTGGCTTCCTTTGGTCTACCTGACCCCTTCAATTGGCATCATCTCGACCGGTAATGAGCTGGTCGAACCGGTCGTGAGGCCGGGAAGTTCAAAAATCAGGAACAGCAACAGCTACCAAATGTATGCACAGATACAGCAAATGGGGATATTACCTGAATATCTTGGCATTGTTCGTGATGATCAGGATTCTTTGGGGAAAATCCTTGCCTCCTCACTCCAAAATTTTGATGTAACGCTGATTTCAGGTGGCGTGTCAGTAGGCGATTTTGACTTTGTTCCAAGTATATTAAGCAAACTCGGAGTGAACATTCCGTTTCACGGTATGGATGTAAAGCCCGGTAAACACCTGCTTTTCGGCGAGAAAGATAACCATTTCGTTTTTGGTATGCCTGGTAATCCGGTATCATCATTCGTTCAGCTTGAGGTAATTGTCAAACCATTCCTGGCAAAGCTGATGGGAAGAGATGAAGAGAAGGTTTCCTGGTATTTGCCACTCGAAGAGGAGTTTGTCCGCACCAAAGGGGACCAGCTGATTTTCATCCCTGCTACACCCACCGGTCACGGGACTGTAATCCCTGTTGAATACCATGGTTCAGCCCATATCCATTCCTACATCCACGCACAGGTGATCATGGAAATTCCCAAAGGTGTACTGAAAATTAAAAAAGGAGGGCAAGTCCGTGTACGACCGTTATAAACGACATATTCATTACCTCAGGATCTCTGTTACCGACCGTTGCAACCTGCGGTGTACCTATTGCATGCCCGAAGAAGGCATACAACTCATCAGTCATCAGGATATTCTCTCCTTCGATGAGATTATAGACGTGGTGAAGGTCGCCGTTTCGTTGGGTGTCGATAAATTTCGCATTACCGGAGGAGAGCCCTTGGTTAGAAAGGATATTGTCACATTGATTTCACAGATTGCGGCTGTAGATGGTGTGAAAGATCTTTCAATGACCACCAACGGAATATTTTTCGAAGAGCTTGCCCAACCTTTAAAGGATGCCGGTCTGCAACGTGTCAACATCAGCCTGGACACTCTCAACGCAGAAAAATATAAACGCATTACCCGGGGAGGAGAACTCAACAGGGTGTTGCGAGGCATTGAAGCGGCACAATTTTCAGGGTTTGATCCTGTAAAAATCAATTGTGTCGTAATGGAGTCGTCTATGGAAGAAGATGCCCTGGCAGTCAAAGAGTTTGGCAGGAAAAATAATCTTCAGGTGAGATTTATCCATCAGATGAACCTGGAAACCGGCGAATTTTCCATTGTGGAAGGGGGAAACGGCGGAAACTGTCACCAATGCAATCGTTTAAGGCTAACAGCCAATGGCATGGTGATGCCTTGTCTGTTTGATGAACAGCAATTTTCCGTTCGCGAATTGGGTGCCGAAAAAGCGTTGTTGGAAGCATTGGATTGCAAGCCATTGAATGGCTGTTTAAACCGTATAGGAAGTTTTTCTAACATAGGAGGATAACAGAAAATGACAGAATTGACACATACCGATTCGCAGGGCAACGCACGCATGGTCGATGTTGGAGATAAAGCGATCCAACTTCGGGTTGCCAGGGCTACGGGTCATATTGCCCTTTCGCAGGTGACCCTGAAACTGATCTCCAATAACCTGCTCAAAAAGGGCGATGTTCTGACCGTTGCCGAAATAGCGGGAATACAGGCGGCTAAGCGTACAGCGGAACTTATACCTCTTTGCCACAACATCGCTTTAAGCAAGGTGTTGGTCAAGGCAAATCTTTGCGAAACAGGCGTTATCATCGAAAGTGAAGTGAAATGTACAGGTACAACCGGCGTTGAAATGGAGGCCCTGACAGCGGTAAGTGTTGGTCTGCTGACCATTTATGACATGTGCAAAGCTGTCGATAAAACGATGGAAATTGGGGCAGTAAAATTGGTCAGCAAAACGAAAACAAATATACCCGGATAAGATGCAAAAGATCAAAGTGCTGTCGGTCAATATCTCCGAAAGAAAAGGGACCATCAAAATCCCGGTAGGTAAAATTACGCTTAACCATAAGGGAATCCAGGGTGACGCCCATGGAGGGAAATGGCACAGACAGGTTAGTCTGCTAGGCAAAGAGAGCCTTATGAAGACTGAACCCTCACTCGGGCGTAAACTTGCCTACGGTGAATTTGCTGAAAACATCACCACCGAAGGATTCCCATTGTATCACATGAAACCATTCGATCGGCTCATTTCAGGCCATATCGTTCTGGAAGTTACCCAGATTGGCAAGAAATGCCATGGCACCAATTGCAGCATATTCCAGGAAACCGGCAACTGCGTGATGCCCAAAGAGGGAATTTTTTGCAGGGTACTGGAAGGTGGCGAACTCAAAGCGGGTGACATTCTGGAATATCATCCCAGAACCATACAGGTACATATTGTCACCCTTAGCGACAGGGCAAGCCTGGGAATTTATGAAGACAAGAGTGGCCCTTTGCTGAAAAAATTAACAGAAACATTCTTTTCTGAAACCGGACGATCTGTTTCCATTGAGAATACCATCATGCCTGATGATGAAATGCAGCTTGAAGCGCTCCTGAAGTCACTGATCAAGCAAAATACCGATATTATTTTCACCACCGGTGGTACGGGAATCGGACCTCGCGACATCACTCCGGATGTCATGAAAAAACTAATTAACAAAGAGATTCCAGGCATCATGGAGATGATCCGGGTCAAATACGGCATGCAATTTCCCAACGCACTCCTGAGCAGAAGTATTGCTGGTGTTGCCGGCAAAACCTTACTGTACGCCCTACCGGGAAACCCAAAGGCAGTAAAAGAGTACTGTGATGAAATCTTCAAGACAGTAGAACACTCCTTTCGGATGCTATACAATATTGATGAGCACTGAGTTACAACTTCATGCTTGTAGTTTTTATTTCAACTCTTGTTTCACACAACGGTTTGATACAGCTATTTAAATCTGGATTCAGAAGATATTTGGCCTATTAAATCATGTCAATATTTTAATTTATCTTTAAGGAAATTCGGGAATGAAAGAAAAAAATGTGAAAACCAATATGACTACACAAAGACTGACACCAAATTCGTTTTTTTTTATCTCTTAAATCGGGAATAGATTTATGACTTTTTATCGTTTATGAGTATAACGGTTTTATTATGGCTATAAAATTTAAACTTACTTTATTCATAATAATTTGTTTGGAATTTTCGTTACCGGCCTCTCCCGTAAAATTTTACAGCGTCAACTCTTTGTTTGGAATTTCGATGCGAGAGACTAATTCCGTGTGCAAGGATGATAATGGATTTGTCTGGGCTTCTTCAAAAACAGGTATTTTAAGACTATCAAAAGACAATTATCATATTTATCGGCTTCCATACGAATCGACAGACGTAATCAGGGTAAGGCTGATCTATAAGAACCTCAAACTTTTTGCATATACCAACAACGGACAAGTCTTTTGCTATAATCCGGTATTTGACAAGTTTGAACTGATATTGAACCTTAGAAAGCATATAAATGACATTAATATTATTTTGTTTGATCTGTTAATTGATGATACAGGTATTTGTTGGATCGCAACCTCTTTGGGATTGTACAATTACCAGTCAGGAAAACTTTCCCCTGCTTTTGAATTTTCATCGAACAGATATGCGATAAATTGGTATGATCCGACAAATATAATTGTTGCTAAGCAGGATGGAATCTGGCTTTTTGATGTCAATTCTTTGGGGGAAAAGCATATTTATGAAAATAGAAATCTAAACTCTTTTGATTTTTTCACGCTTTATTTCGACAAGGATCAGAATAAACTTTGGCTTGGGACTGTGTCTGAAGGATTGTTTTTTTACAATTTCAGAAATGGAACTTGTTCTAATCAACTAAATTCAGTTTTACCCAAACAGCCAATCCTGGCTATTGAGGAGAATAGTGATTCTACCTGTTTAATTGGATTTGATGGCCAAGGTATATGGGAACTGGATAGGAGAAATCAAAAGGTGCTGAATATTTATAAAGAAAGTTTAGACAACCCATCTTCATTGAGGGGAAATGGGGTTTATGACCTGTTTTGTGACAATAACAGCAGGGTCTGGGTGTGCACTTATAGCGGTGGGCTGTCGTTTTTCGATCAGGCTTCTCCTTTGGTGAATCAAATAGTTCATCTCTCCAACAATACTAATTCATTAATAAACAATGATGTAAATAGTATTATTGAAGATCATAGGGGAAAACTTTGGTTTGCTACAAATAATGGAATCAGTTGTTGGGATTTGACAACGAATAAATGGAGTAGTTTTTATAATGATAAGGAGACGCAGGCCCAGGTATTTCTCTCACTTTGTGAAGATAACCAGGGAAGAATATGGGCAGGTACTTATTCTTCAGGGGTATATGTACTTGAGGGAAGAACCGGGAAAGAGCTGGCTCATTATAGTAAAAATGGAATGGGCTCCCCGTTGCTTAATGATTTTATATTTAATATTTATAAAGATAGAAGCGGGGATATTTGGTTAGGAGGAGGAAGTGGTTCAGTTGTTTGTTATTTGTCAAGGGAAAATAAATTCAGGGCTTATTCTAATGAACCGATTGGATGCTTTGCTGAATTGTCTGATAACCAGATTCTTTTGGGATGTAGCTATGGATTATCGCAACTAAACAAACAAACTGGTGATATCAGAAGATTAATAGAGGGCTTGCTGGTTCGTGATGCGCTGGTAATGGGAGATGATGTTTGGATTTGTACTTCCGGAGATGGATTAATCAGATATAATTACAAGACCGGCAAAACAGAAAAGTTTACGGCACAGATGGGATTGCCCTCGAATTTTATTAACAGCATTATATATGCAAATGATTATTTGTGGCTAGGAACAGAGAATGGATTGTGCAGGTTTGATCCAAAGAATAAAAACGCACTTACTTATTCCTCAATATATTCGCTTTCAAGGACTTCATTTAATAATTGTTCACATGCTTTATTGAAGAATGGTCAATTAGCCTGGGGAACCAACAATGGAGCGGTAATTTTTGCTCCAAATCTGGTCGATGAGTCTTCGACAAAAGGAAAAATTTTTTTTCAGGATTTGACTGTTGCGGGTCGTTCAATCAGGGATATACCCTCTTTCAATCTGAAAACTCCTATAGATAGCTTACAGGAAATTAATCTCAAGTATTTTCAAAATACGATTAGCCTTGAATTACTTTCACTTGGTCAGACACCCGGATCAAAATTTTCATGGGAAATGGAGGGATTTGACCAGCAATGGAGTCAGCCAACCGGGAACAATGTTATTAATTATACGAATATTCCAAGTGGGCACTTTAAATTAAGAATAAAACTTTATGACAGTTCATTGAGCAATGTTTTAGCCGAACGGTCCATTGTAGTTAAGCTTATTCCTCCATTTTGGCGGACGGGATGGTTTTGGGTGCTCAATATTATGGTTTTATCCGTAATCATCTTTCTTTATTTGCTGTATTACATTAACCGGCTGAAACAGGAACATACCGAAGAAAAGGTGCGGTTTTTTACCAATACGGCCCACGATATACGGACTTCGTTGACCTTAATCAAAGCTCCTGTCGAGGAGTTAAGCAAAGAAAAAAACTTAACCGAATCGGGAAAGTACTATTTAAACCTGGCTATTGAACAGGCAAGGCAACTCACCTCGGTTGTTACCCAATTGATGGATTTCCAAAAGGTTGATGTTGGCAAGGAACATCTGTTACCGTCAATGACAGATATTGTAAAACTTGTCTCAAACCGCAGGATCATGCTGGCTTCTTTTGCAAAAAGCAAGAATATTGAACTCCTGTTTGTCCCTGATCGTGAGAGTTACATAACAGCTGTAGATGAGTCGAAAATGGAGAAAATCATAGATAACCTGATTTCTAATGCAATTAAATATTCGCACAACAATAGCCAAATCCTGATTGATCTCAGATGCGATGATAAAAAATGGATACTTCAGGTGAAAGACAATGGAATTGGCATCAGCAAAAAGGCACAACGGCAGTTGTTTAAAGAATTTTACAGAGGTGACAATGCGATCAATTCAAAAGTTGTCGGTTCGGGAATAGGGCTCTTATTGGTTAAAAATTATGTAGCCATGCATAGCGGGAGCATCAGTTGCAGCAGTCAGGAAAATGTCGGATCAACATTTCTGGTCGTAATTCCGTTTAAATCGATATCGGGGAAGTCAGTAGCAACAAATGCACCTTCCGATATAACAACAGCTTCCAGCCATATTATGGACGTTTCCCAGCAATCAGAATCTGAAACTGAGATTCAGACTTCAAAAGAGATGAAAGTGTTGATTGTCGAGGACAATGATGATCTTTTGAATTTTATGAAGGCTACTCTCAGTAGTGATTTTAAGGTGTTTACAGCCGCTGATGGAGAAAAAGCATGGGAGTTTATTTCGAGACAAATCCCTGATTTGGTTGTATCTGACATCATGATGCCAAATATGGACGGTTTTGAATTGTGCAAAATCATGAAATCGACTTACGAAACCTCACACATCCCCATTGTTTTACTGACTGCCCTGTCCGAAAAGACAAATCAGCTGCATGGTTTGGGACTGGGTGCAGACGATTATTTAACCAAACCTTTCGACATGAATCTTTTGATTCAGCGAATCAAGTCGATCGTACACAACCGGGAGATTGTCAGGGAAAAAGCATTGAAGCTGATAAAAGGTGATTCAAACGAACATATTCTGACAAACGAACTCAACGATAAATTTGTCAGGAAAATATTGGAGGTTGCCAAAGCCAACATTTCCAATACTGAATTCGACAAGGAAGAATTCGCTTCGGCAATGAATGTTAGTTCGTCACTGCTTTATAAAAAGATTAAGTCATTTACCGATCAATCGCCAACCGATTTTATCAAAACCATCAGGCTCAATCACGCTGTGGAATTGTTGCAGTCAGGAAACTATTCAGTTACTGAAGTAAGCGAACTTTGTGGTTTTGCCAGTTTGGGATATTTCAGCACCGTATTCAGTAAACATTTCGGGAAATCACCATCTGAAATTTTTGAATGAGCAAATAGTTACGGTTACATCACCAGCACATTTAATTAG
Organism: uncultured Tangfeifania sp.; assembly: GCA_964358545.1. GTDB lineage: Bacteria > Bacteroidota > Bacteroidia > Bacteroidales > Prolixibacteraceae > CAINVV01. The sequence continues at coordinate 62,854 of CAYHQN010000004.1, forward strand.
ATCAAAAATCTGGAGGCGCCATGCCTTTTTCAGATAATAGCAGGATTGTTATGCATCTTTTGTGGCCATCCATCTGGATATAATTTATCCAAAATCAACAATCATATATCTATTATTGAAAGTCTTCATCTGTGGCTCTTCCTACCTTTACTTCGCTCAATTACTGAGGAACCTGAATTTTTATGAGAATGGCATTTCTATGTCTAAGTATCAATGAGTGATTTAAATGCTAATTAAAACTAAATCAATGAAAAAAAACAAGTTAGTACGGGTTGCAATCATTATGCTACCTATGTTGCTTTTGTCGTTTTGGACCTATGCCCAATCCATTCGGGTAAAGGGTACGGTAACCGACGAAGGCAGAACCCCGATGGCGGGAGTAAATGTAATCATCAAGGGAACAACTATTGGCATTGTTACTGATGCCAATGGAAAGTATCAGGTTGATACCGATTCCAAATCAACGCTATCTTTCTCATTTATTGGGTATACAGCCAAGGACATTCTTGTAGCGAACCAAAAGGAGATCAACATCCAACTCCTCCCGGACAATTTACAGGTAGATGAAGTAGTTGTTGTGGGATATGGTACGCAACGGAAAGAAGCTGTTACAGGTTCAGTTGCTTCAATGAAAGGGGATGTGATTCGCGAAATGCCATCTTCTAATATCTCACAAGCTTTGCAAGCACGTGTAGCAGGGGTGGATATGCAGCAAACCTCATCCAAACCAGGTGCCGTAATGCAAATCCGTATTCGCGGTACACGCTCGCTGAATGCCAGCAACGACCCGTTGGTGGTGCTCGACGGTGCCCCCTTTGCCGGGTCTATCGGAGATATCAGCTCCGACGACATCAAGAGCATTGATATCCTGAAGGATGCCTCGGCAACTGCCATTTACGGCTCACGTGGTGCAAATGGTGTTATTTTGGTAACAACCAACAAAGGGCAAAAAGGGCAAAAAGCACAGTTTACCTATAACGGGTATTATGGCACGAGAAATGTTTTCGCCAAATACCCCATGATGAACGGCCCCGAATTTGTTGCCCTCCGTAAAGCAGCCGGTCTGTACTCAAACGGGGTGGATGAAGCCGATAATTTAAATATCGATTGGCAAGATTTGTTTTATAAATCAGGTATAGTAGAAAGCCACGATTTAGGCGTTTCGGGTGGTACCGAAAAGGGCAGCTACAAGTTCGGGGTTGGCTACTACCGTGATGAAGCCGTATTACCCGGGCAGGACTACACGCGTTATTCTTTGCGCGCTTCCGTTGATCAGGAAATAGGCAAATATTTCCTCTTCGGCTTCACAACAAACAATAACTATTCTATTAATAACGGTGGAGGCTTAGGGTTATACGGTGTTTTAAGTCAGTCGCCTATTGTCAACCCATACAACGCTGATGGCATGTGGAAAAGAACTTTAAAGATGCCGTTGGATGAACAATGGACCTATTCAAGAGATATCATAAATAATTTGGGCGATAAATGGAAAGACCAATCCAAAGCGTTTGGATCCTATAACACCCTATACGGTGAGGTAAAAATCCCCGGCGTTGAGGGCTTAAAGTTTCGCACCAACCTTAGTGCGAACTTCCGAATGAGTAACGGTGGGAACTACACAGGACAGGGTGTATTCGCTACTAACCCTACGACCGTTTCAACTGCTTCTATCAGCAACTCGCTTATGACCAACTGGACAACTGAAAACATGTTGACCTACGACCACACCTTTGCCCTGAAGCATCGGTTGAATGCAGTCGCAATGTACTCTGCCGAGCAAACCAAAGCCAACAATTCACAAGCTTCGGCGAAGGATATTCCTTCCGATGCTTTCCAATTCTATAATCTGGGACAGGCAGCCGGCGAAATTACTATTAACCCTAGTTACCAGGGCTATCAGGTGAGTGGCTTGATGTCGTATATGGGACGCGTAATGTACTCTTATGAAGACCGCTATATGCTGAGCGCTACCGTCCGATCGGATGCCTCCTCCAGGTTGGCGGAGGGACATAAGTGGCACACCTATACTGCAGTATCTGCCGGATGGAATATCAAGAAAGAATCGTTTATGAAGGAGATCACCCCGATAGATATGTTGAAGTTGCGTGTAGGTTATGGACAAACTTCCAACCAATCTGTTAACCCCTACGCAACACTTGGACTTTTAAGCACCAGACCATACAACTTCGGTAGTGCAACCTCCACCGGGTATTATGTGTCCCAATTGCCTAACTCTAACTTAGGATGGGAGTACTCAATCACTAAGAACTTAGGCCTGGACTTCTCACTCCTTAAAAACCGACTGTCAGGTACCGCAGAGTACTATATAACGGATACCAAAGATGTTCTGCTGAGTGTTGGCCTACCCGCCACTTCGGGTGTGAGCAGCTACATGGGAAATATAGGGGCAACCCAAAACAAAGGCTGGGAACTTTCGCTTAACGGCGTGATATTGGACAACCTCAACGGCTGGAAATGGGATGCCGGTGTCAACATTTACGGCAACAAAAATAAACTGGTAGCCCTTGCTTCGGGGCAGACCAGAGACGAAGGAAACTGGTGGTTTGTAGGCTATCCTATTAATGTAATCTACGACTACAAGAAAATAGGGTTATGGCAGACGGGAGATCCATATCTGGGCACCTTGGTACCGGGCGGAAATGTAGGTATGATTAAAGTGGAATATACCGGCGATTACAAAGCAGATGGTACACCGGCAAGGGCAATTGCTGCCGCCGACCGGCAAATTCTTGAACTGGATCCCGGTTTTCGGGGTGGTTTCAACACCCTCGTAGCTTATAAAGGATTTGACCTGAGTGTTGTCGGTGCCTTTCAAAGTGGCGGTACCCTCATCAGCACCCTCTACAATTCGTCTGGCTACCTCAATTTGCTGAGCGGTCGCAGGGGGAACGTAAAGGTGGATTACTGGACAACAACAAACACCGAAGCCAAGTATCCAAAACCAGGTGGCTTGGCAGATGGCGACAATCCAAAATATGGCAGTACCCTGGGTTACTTCAACGCATCTTTTGTTAAGATTCGTGCCATTACACTTGCGTATAATCTGGACCAAAAATGGTTGCGTAAAGCCGGTATTCAAAAATTGCGGCTGTACTGCACCGCACAGAACCCATTTGTGCTGTTCTCACCTTATAAAAAAGAAACAGGTATGGACCCTGAAACCAACTCATACGGCAATGAAAACTCGGCTGTAGCTACATACAAGAGAAGTCTGTTGACTATAGGCACTAACACGCCCGCAACCCGTAACTACATTATTGGCATCAATTTAACATTCTAAAAAAGATAACGATGAAACGTTTACATATAAAAACTTCAATAGGAACAGTCCTGATGACGTTGTTCCTGATGGGATGTTCAGATATTTTGACCGAACAGCCGCGCAGTATTTATACACCCGAATTTTTCAAAACCCAGGCTGGAGTTATGGGAGGATTAACCTCGATGTACGCCCACCTGCGCTACATATACGGACAAGCCTATTACTACAACACCAACCTTACAGGTACCGATGAAGCAACATGGGCACAGAGTGCGGATGCAAACTTTAAGGACATGGACCTTTCCGGCGTGGGGTCGGTTACTCCCAGCAGTAGCCGTACAGATGTATTGTGGGGAACCGCATTTCCTAACATCAATACCGCCAGTGGTATTATTGAAAATGCTGCTGTAGTAGGAACTATTTCGAATGCACTGATTGCCGAAGCCAAATTTTTCCGCGCGTTCGACTACTTTTTGCTGGTACAAACGTTCGGCGGCGTGCCTTTGGATTTGGGCTCAGGGGAACTTAAGTTCAACACGACTCCTTCGAGAACTTCTGTGCGCAATACCGTACCGCAGGTCTATACCAAAGCCATATTCCCGGACTTGTTGACAGCAATAAACGATTTGCCGGCAACCGGACGTGTAACCGGAGGTGTAACCAAAACGGTTGCCCGCCTTTATTTGGCAAAAGCCTACCTGACCTACGGATGGTGGCTGCAAAACCCCAACAACATTCCAACCTATCCGGCGAGTGACCGTACCGACCCTGCCGGACGTAATGCCGCGTGGTATTATCAGCAGGCATACGATGTGGCAACATCTGCCATTGGCGATCCGGGATCTTTTGTCTTACAGTCAACATTCTATGATGTTAACCTTGGGTCAAACGACCGCAACAAAGAAATACTACTGTATGCCGACCACACGGAGGCAAGCGAATTTTATAACGCAAGCAGCCTTACTTATAGCAATGGTGCCGCTCCGGAAAATTTTGCCGGTTGGATGATGACGTGGAACTATACAAACATCAGAAGTTCCGGCGTAAGTTCTGTTCAGCGTGAAGCATCACAACCCCTGGGACGTCCGTGGACACGTATGTGCCCCACTATCGGCGTAATCACAAACACCTTTGCCGACAAAACGAATGATTCCAGATACGATGGCACCTTTACATCCGTTTACCGTGGCAACTGGAATAAAGCTGGCAACACAAGTGCAACATTGGTTAATGCAAACGGTTTGGCTGTTGCACCAGGTGGTGCAATACTAACTTTCTTGAATGCGGATGATCCATCTATCGTTTACGCAAAAGCAACTGCCAATATCGGTGCAGGTGTATTACCAGGAAGAGCCGATTTTGTGATAGCGCCGAGCGGCATAAGCAGGATAGTATATCCGGGGCTATGGAAGCTTGGCCCCTATCGCACCGATAGTGGCACCGGATTGGGACAACCAAATGCCGCCAGTACCCGTCCTTACAACATTGCCAAATTCTCTGAACTCTACCTGATAGCTGCCGAAGCGGCTGTGAAGGGTGCAACTACACAAGCAGGTAAAAGTGCCAGGGAATTAATTAATGTTATTCGTGCACGTGCCGGAAAATGGCGTTGGGACAACAACGGAAATGCCGCCAAAGTGCAGGACAATGGTGCTGCCATGACTGCTGCCACACCGGCAACCATTGATATTAACTATATTTTGGCAGAACGTTCGCGTGAATATTTCGGTGAAGGTTATCGATGGTTCGATTTGGTACGTACGCAAAAATGGACAGAAATCGCTTCCACTTACCAAATTTGTGGCATCAATACCGGAGATCATACGCCAGCAACGGTTACGCGCACGATTTCACCATATCTCTATCTGCGTCCCATACCTACAGGTCAGCTTGATGGCATGGAAATGACAACTGAAGAAAAAGCTGCTTATCAAAACCCGGGATATTAATTTTTCGGATAGTTTTACAATTATTTGCTGAAAACTATGTAATTCATTTAACAGAAAGACTTAGTAGTGTGAAAAATCAGAGAGGGATATCGTCCGATTACCAATCGTTCGGGTCCCTTTCTAATTTTTCACACAATAAACCTATAAATTACAATCCCACTATAAACTAAACAAAAATGGCTAATCGACCCAAATTTTTCTCGAAAGCTACCCGACTTCAGGTTTTCAACAAGTCGCTGATTGTATTTTTAACGATTACCACAATTGCATTGAACACTAATAAATTGTTAGCCAATGAATTGGGGCGAAAACTTGGATCCCTAATATCCACAACTCCTGACAAAGGATCATTTTCACTTATATCAAACGATAAATCCGCTGCACTAACTTATTCTTCCAACGATTTTGCGGGTGTTGCAAAGGCGATGAATTACTTCAAATCAGACCTGAAAATGGTCTCCGGGAACGAGCCTCAACTTGCTGTTGATGCACTTCCTGCTGCATCACAACTGGTGATTGCCGGAACTCTTGGGCATAGCAAACTAATTGATCAGCTTGTTAGTGAAAAGAAAATTGATTTAAGCATATTGAACGGGAAATGGGAACAATTCATCATTCAGGTGGTTGAATATCCGTTCCCGGGAATAGAAAAGGCGTTGATAATCGCAGGAAGCGACAAGCGAGGGACCATTTTCGGGATTTTTGAACTGTCGAAACAAATGGGTGTTTCACCTTGGCATTGGTGGGCCGACGTCCCGGTTGAAACTCAATCAAATATCTATGTGAAAGCGCAACCTTTTACACTGGGCGAACCTGCAGTAAAATACCGTGGCATTTTCCTGAACGACGAAGAACCGGCTCTCGGTCGTTGGGCCGTTGAGAAATTCGGAGGGTTTAACAGTCAATTTTACGAAAAACTGTTTGAACTGGTGCTGCGAATGAAATCAAATTTCGTGTGGCCTGCCATGTGGTGGGGAGCTTTCAATAGCAACGATCCGAAAAACACCCAATTGGCTGATGACATGGGAATTGTGATGGGCACTTCGCACCACGAACCGATGAACCGTGCCCATGCCGAATGGAAACCATTTGGCGGCAAAGAATGGAATTATGAGAAAAACCCGGAACAACTGCGTAAGTTCTGGACGGAGGGCATTGAACGTACCAAAAACGTTGAAACAATTGTGACCCTTGCCATGCGGGGCGACGGCGATATGGCCATGTCGGAAGGCACCAATGTGGCGTTGCTCCAGAAGATTGTTGAGGACCAGCGAAAAATTATTTCTGACGTTGCAAAAAAGCCAATCACTGAAACGCCGCAGGTATGGGCGCTTTACAAAGAAGTTCAGGATTATTACGACAACGGAATGCGCGTTCCTGATGATGTAACATTGCTACTCTGCGATGACAACTGGGGTAACATCCGCAAACTGCCAAAACCCGGTGAAGCAAAGCGCTCCGGTGGATATGGAATTTACTACCATTTTGATTATGTGGGTGATCCACGTAACTACAAGTGGCTCAATACAACACAAATTCAACGCACCTGGGAACAGATGAACCTGGCCTACCGCCATGGCGTTGACAGAATTTGGGTAGTGAATGTGGGCGACCTGAAACCGATGGAATTTCCCATCGAATTCTTCCTCGATTTCGCATGGAACCCCGATCAGTGGCCCGCCGATAAGCTGTTTGAATATACCCGCCAATGGGCAGAGAATCAGTTTGGAGCGAAATACGCTACCGAAATTGCCTCATTGCTCAACGATTATACCCGTTTCAACAGTCGAAGGAAACCCGAATTACTCGAACCAACCACATATAGTTTGACCAATTACGCAGAAGCTGAACGAATTGCAAATGAATACAATGCGCTTGCCGATAAAGCAAAGTCATTCTTCGAAAAAATGCCAGCCAAATACAAAGATGCTTTCTATCAATTGGTTTTGCATCCAGTTGCAGCTTGCGCCAATTTAAACGATTTGTATGTTACAGTTGGTAAAAATCGGATGTACGCAGCTCAAGGCAGGGTTTCGGCCAACGACATGGCTGAAAAGGCAAAACAATTGTATCAAACAGATGCTGAAATGTCGGATTTCTACAACAAGAAACTTGCCGGAGGAAAGTGGAACCACATGATGGATCAAACCCATATTGGCTATACTTACTGGCAGCAACCTAATAAAAATTCGATGCCAAAAGTTGAAACCATCGTTGTGAAACAAAGCGCTGAAATGGGTATTGCCATTGAAGGATCGGACAAATGGTGGCCAGAAAGTACTGAAAAAGCAATACTTCCGCAACTAGACCCCATTCAGAATAAACGTTTTTATATTGATGTGTTTAACCGTGGCTCGCAACCTTTTGATGTAGTGATTAAGTCTGCTTCGAAACAGATAAAAGTTTCAGCGCCCAAAGCCGGAATTGACAAAGAGTTGCGCATTTGGGTGGAAGCCGACTGGAAGAAAATGTCAAAAGCCATTACTGAAGTTCCTATAACCATTTCCGGAGCAGGGAAAACGGTTGAAGTGATTGCCGTACTCAATCCTTTGCCGAATATTAACCGCAAAGAACATGGTTTTGCTGAAAGTAATGGTTATATCGCCATCGAGGCAGAACATTATACTAACCTTATAAACAAGGGCGAAGCCGGTTGGCAAAAGGTTCCCGGTTTGGGGAGGACTTTGTCGGCCATGATGCCGGTACCGGTTAATTCCCTATCAATTGCACTTGATCAAAATTCACCCCGAATGGAATACTATGTTCTGTTCGACACATCCGGAGAAGTAACGGTTTCGACTTTGCTATCACCTACCCTGAATATATACAACAACATGGGCCTTTGTTTTGCTGTTTCGCTCGATGATGAACAACCTCAGATTGTGAATATTCACAAAGGAAAAACCAATCAGGATTGGCAAGAATCGGTTCGTTGCAACATTGTTGAATTGAAAACAAAGCACACCATTGGAAAAGCAGGAAAACACATCCTAAAACTCTGGATGATCGATCCGGGAATTGTACTTCAGCGCATCCTTATCGACTGCGGTGGATTAAAACCTTCTTATTTAGGCCCATTGGAATCGAAGAAAAATTAAACCAATAAAATAGAATAAAATGAAAAGAATTAACCTTCTTGCCATTGTTCTGATGGCAATTACAATAACTACGGCAAATGCCCAAATTAAACAGAAACCAAGGTATTTGGTGAAAGACCTTTACATTGCCGATCCTTCCGCCCATCTCTTCAATGGAAAAATCTACGTTTACCCATCGCACGATATTGAAGCAGGAATTCCGGAGAATGACAAAGGCGACCATTTTGATATGCGCGATTATCATGTTTTTTCGATGGAAAACATTGATGGAAAAGTAACTGATCACGGTGTGGTTCTTGATGTAAAACAGGTTCCATGGGCCGGAAGGCAAATGTGGGCACCCGATGCCGCATTCAAAAATGGCAAATATTACCTCTATTTCCCGGCAAAAGATAAAACGGACATTTTTAGGATTGGTGTTGCAATAAGCGATAAACCTGAAGGTCCATTTAAACCGGAGACCAACCCAATCATCGGAAGTTTCAGTATCGACCCGGCAGTTTTCACCGATACCGACGGGAAAAGCTATATGTATTTTGGAGGGATCTGGGGAGGACAGTTGCAGCGTTACCGCAATGGGAAAGCCATTGAATGTGGGGCTCAACCTGCTGCTGATCAACCAGCCCTGAGTCCGCAGGTTGCTTTGATGAGCAAAGACATGCTACAGTTTGCAGAAAGTGCCAAAAATATTGAGATTCTTGGGCCAGACGGCAAACCGTTCAAATCGGGCGATAATGACAGACGCTTTTTTGAGGCTTCGTGGATGCACAAATACAATGGCAAATATTATTTTTCCTATTCAACCGGCGATACACACAAGTTGTGTTACGCCACCGGAAATAATCCTTACGGACCCTTTACCTATCAGGGGGTTATCCTGACACCGGTAGTTGGTTGGACCTCTCATCATTCCATCGTAGAATTCAAAGGGAAATGGTACTTGTTCTATCACGACAGCAAACCTTCAGGAGGAAAAACATGGTTGCGCAGTGTAAAAGTTGTGGAGCTGAATTACAATGCTAACGGTACAATCAAAACACTTGAGGGAACTGACTAATTATTTAAGATAATAAAATAAGATGAACCTAAAGTTAATACCACGTATTTCGTCGACGGCACTGATCCTGTTGATTTGCCTTCCAGCATTTTCAACAAACAAAGGAAAAGGGATGAAAGATCTCTTCCAGGGGAAGTTTTACATCGGAACAGCCATGAATGCCGGGCATATAACAGGGAAGGATACCTCCGCTATCCGGATTATCAAGCAACAGTTCAATTCCATTACGGCTGACAACTGCATGAAATGCGGACCACTTCAACCTGAAGAAGGAAAGTTTAATTTCAAGCTCTCTGACCAGTTTGTTGAATTCGGAATGCAGAATCAAATGTTTATTGTCGGGCATTGCCTGGTGTGGCATTCGCAGGCCCCCAAATGGTTTTTTGTGGATGAAAAGGGCAACGATGTTTCACGGGAAGTGTTGATCAGCCGAATAAAAAACCACATTCAAACCGTCGTTGGTCGGTATAAAGGCAAGGTAAAAGGCTGGGATGTGGTGAATGAAGCCATTCTGGACAATGGCTCATGGCGCCAGAGCAAACTTTTCACCATCATTGGTCCCGATTATGTAAAGCTGGCTTTTCAGTTCGCACATGAGGCAGATCCGGATGCTGAACTTTATTACAACGATTATTCGATGGCGCTTCCCGGTAGGCGCGAAGGGGTGGTAAAAATGGTGAAAGAACTTCAGAAAGACGGAATCCGGATCAATGGAATCGGGATGCAGGGCCATTGCAGCCTGGATTTCCCGAAGATTGAAGAATTCGAAAAAAGCTTATTGGCTTTTGCCAGTCTGGGTGTTAAGGTGATGATTACCGAAATGGATATTTCGGCCCTGCCAAGTCCAAAAGACAATAAGGGTGCCGATGTTGATTCACGGGTCGAATACAAGAATGAGCTGAATCCCTATACCAAAGGGTTACCGGAAGAAGTTGAAAAAGCCCATGCCAAACGTTACCAGGAATTCTTTGATCTGTTCCTGAAACACCAGGACAAAATCAGCCGGGTAACCTTATGGGGAGTGCAGGACGGTCAATCGTGGAAAAACAATTTCCCGGTTCCCGGACGGACTGACTATCCGCTTCTTTTCGATCGCAACTATCAACCCAAAAGTTTTATAACAAGTTTGCTTGCAGGAGATAAAGCGGGCAAACCCAAAAGGTGACCATTAAAAATAACAGATGAAACGAGCTTTTGAAGTTGAGAATCCAGATTACGCGTTAAGTCCCTATTCAGGGATGTCAAAAAAGCACTACATTGAGTTGGCGAAGTATCTTTTGGAAAGGGCGCTTAAGCACGTTGACTCTGTTGAGACACCTCTGACATTTCCTGTTGTACCGGGCAAAACCTATCCTCAGCCTGATGCCCCTGATTGGCGCTATCGCTCCGCTGACTTTGAAGCGTTGGAAAGAACATTCACCCTGGCAGCTCCGCTCATCCATATTGATCCGGAAACGACCATCAATCATATCAAACTCAGGGATTATTACAGTTTACAATTTTACAATGCCTTTACCCCCGGGCATTCGAATTCATTGCCTTTGCCTGAAGAATTGCCTGACTCCAATTATCAGTTTACCTGTGAGTTTGGAGGTTTGTTCAAAACATTGCTTCTGTTGCCAGACACGATCTGGTCCCAATATTCCGAAAAACAGAAAGATGAGATGGTCATTACCATTTCAAAATGGGCCCATCACAGAACTACCCAGAACAATTGGCGTATTTTTAATATCTGTGCACTTTCATTTCTAAAGAAGTATGGTTACCAGATTGATGATGAATTATTGAAAAGTCATCTTTTATGGGTAGTATCCTATCATTCGGGAGATGGGTGGTATTTGGAGCAGACCTATAATTACTATTCAATCAGTCTTTTTATTGTCTATACAACCATCTGGAACCGCACATTCGGTGATGAATACTACCCTGAGATTGCAGATATCATAGAGAATTCGGCCCGGAAACTGATGGAATCTGTCACAGGTTTTTTTGCACGCGACGGTTATATCAACATGTGGTCCAGGAGCATTTGTTACCGGACGTGGGTTTCAGGGGCCTTCCCGGTAGCTTTCATGCTGAAGGAGAAAACGCAACTGGATGCAGGTTGGGCAAGACGGCTCTGTTCCGGCTCCCTGCTGCAATTTGTCACCAGGGAGGAATTTTATTGCAATGATATTCCCAGTCTTGGATTTTATGGACAGAAGGAATACATGGTGCAAAACTACAGTTGTGCCGGTAGTCCTTTTTTGATGTTTCTGCCTTTTATCTGTCTGGCATTGCCAGATGACTCACCCTTCTGGACTGCCAGGGAGAATGAAGGAGCGTGGGAGAAACTCGGAAACAATACGAGCAAAATTATTCTCGAAAATCCGGGATTACTCCTTGTGAATCATGGAAAGACAGGCACATCTGAAATAATTCCCGGAAAAGTCTATTACGACGATCCAAACTACTCCAAACTTGTTTACAACACACATTTTCCTTGGGAGGATCAAAATCCGCAGGGTGGAACATCCATGGAATATAGTTTCCGTAGCCGGGATCCAAGGGACCTGAGAGGTGATGATGTCAACTTCTACTTAACCGGTCAGGCCGTAACAAACGACCCTGACAAAAACAGGTCCTATACCACTTCGCAAAGCATGCTCTACAACGGCATCCGAAAGGATGTTTTGTACAGGCAGGCCATCATGCGCAAACCACCGAACAACGGGGTCGGATACATCATTGACCTGGCGGAAATCACCATACCAGGCGGAGTAATCCGGATCGACCGTACCCGTTTGGCTTTTGAACATGAACTGACTTTCGGCCACTACGGATTGCCTCATATCAATGGGCAGAAAGCTATTGTCAATCAGTTTGTGATCGGAACAAAAAAGGTCATCACAGCCTCCATTCCCGGAAGAAGAGTTGCCCTGATTACCTACCATGGCTGGGACAGCCTCAATACGCTAGTACACAGTAACCGGAATGCAGAAGCAGATGAAAGTACCGTCATTTATGCCTACAAGAAACGAATGGAAAAAAATCCTGCCATGGAGTTGATGATCATGGTTTTGTTGCACAAAACGGATGACAGTGAATGGACGGAAGAAGAGTTATCGCCCATCAAGGAACTGAAAATCATGGAGGTTACATCTTCATATTCAGCCATGGGAGCAACCATTACCTTGCACAACGACGATAAATATGAGATCGACTTTAAGGATATTGACGGGAAAAGGTCGTGCTGAATTTTATCCCGATGAATGGCCGCATCGTCCCAAGAGCATAGCAATACTATTCAATAACAACCAGAACCCGCAAATTTGACTTAGTTTTCCGCTTCATTTTTATGTTTGAGCCCCGACTAAAAACCGGGGCTCCTTATTGGGTGCGCATTTGTATAAATTTGTCACCTTTAAATAAAAACTTTTTACCTTTGTAAAATGAAAATCCAAGAGATCAATAAATTAGCTGATATTTATCTGAAATTGTCCAAAGGGATGATCGACCATGATAAATATACCTACTATGCCATAACCCACCATTCCACGGCCATAGAGGGCTCTTCATTAACTGAAAAGCAGTCGGTTAATTTATTGGAATATGGACAAACGGCAGGTAAAAAACCTATTCAGGATCATTTTATGGTTTTGGATTATTTCGCAGCTCTGAAATTCACTTTAAATTTAGCCAAAGAGAAAAAACCGCTTTCCGCTTCTGCTTCAAAGAATTAAAGAACGTTTAGAAATCTTGGCAAAATAAAGTAAGTCAAAAATAATTCAAACTCTCATTTCCTCTCAAATTCACTCTTTGAAAAAAAAATCTCTTAACAATCAGCTTGTTAAGAGATTTCATCGTACCCGGGGCGGGACTTAATTTATTATATTTGTGTTTTCTTAGATTTCTGAATGTATTGAAAAATAAGGGGTTTCACTCTTTTTGTTTTTCCCTGTTTTATCCTGTTTATACAAAACTCTGCCCCCAGTACTGCCCCCCGGTTCTTTTTTTGTATATTTGGTATCAAAACCGGAAGCCATGCCAAATATAAAGTTTAGTGTCAACATAAACAAAACAAATAAAACGACCGGCCTCGCCCCGATCCGGGCAACTATCTCCTTTCAGGGGAAGAACCATCGCAAAAACATTGAATTAGTTAAACCCGCATTCTGGAACAAACTAAAACAGAGGGTTAAACCTAACAGGGAGGGAACACCGGACAACCGGCACAAAACAATAAACAAGCTTCTGGATGATTACCAGGCTAAAACAAACGCTTTCTTCAACGATTGCGCCCTTCAAAATGTGCAGCTCACAGAAAAGATAATTGTTGATTTTTTGGACGGTAAGGAGTTTTCAAAAAGCAAACCCCACGATTTCAATACGATATTTTTAGAGTTCCTCACAACCACAAAAGTGACAAAAGCCCCCCGGACTTATACCAATCATGTGACTGTTTTTAATTACTTGACTCAATACCAGGAATACAAAAACACCAGGTTAACCCTTAATGATATCGATCTATCCTTTTTTGACGGGTTACAAGATTATTCCTTTAATATCCGGAAGACCCAAACAAACTACTTCGCCAAAATTACTGCAGTCCTGAAAACCTTCCTTAACTGGTCAGCCGAAAGGGAGTACTACACCGGGACAAAACACCTGAAATTTAAAGCCCCGGAAAAGAATATTGACACCATCGCCCTGACTATCGAGGAGTTTCAACAGCTTTATTCCTTCAATTACGAAAATCCAAGGCACGAAAGGGTCAGGGACGTTTTTTGCTTTGGCTGCCTTACCGGGCTAAGGTTCTCAGACCTCAAAGAATTGAGAAGGGAAAATATTAAAAACGGGTACATTGAAATGGTTATTCAGAAGACGAAAAATCCGGCTAAAATCCCTCTTCTTACCTGGGCGCAAAGCATCATTGATAAATATAGCCTGGAAGCTACGCTACTCCCGGTAATATCTCCCCAAAAATACAATGTGTACCTCAAAGAATGTTGCGAGCTGGCCGGCATAGACCAGCCCACCCAAAAAACCACCTACATAGGGAATAAGGCCATAAAAACGACAAAACCAAAGTACAAGTTAATATCTGCCCACGCATCCCGCAAAACCTTTGTAACCCTCTTTTATTCGCTTGGAATGGACGTTAAAATGATCAAGGCCATCACCGGCCACACACAGGATCGGACATTTGATAAATACCTCAAAATTGAGGATGAAAAGAAAAAGACCGAGATAAACAAGGCATGGAGAAAAGTACCCAGCCCAAAAGAGAACATGGATGATGATATATCAGACGAGGATCTTGTTTCCTTGATCAAAGAATCCAGGAAAAGCGGAAAAGGAAACATAAACAAAATAATGGATTTCTTGCGAAGCCAGGAAGACCCTGAACCGGAAAAATAATCTCATTAAATAAATTTTAACCGGATATCGGCAACCGGTTGGTATCGATACAGTCTTTTGGGTTAATATTTGATCAAAAAATAGGGTACAAAAAAAGGCGAGCAGATCCTATCGCCTTTTTTTGTACCAGGAATATTGTGATTATGGGAATTGAGAGTAAAAAATAGAACGTGACAAAATGCGCCTAAATATGATAGTTGAACCAATAACTTCAACGCCTATGCGAAAGGGGGCTACTTCGATTCTTGCCATTCCGGGATATTGGCGCAAATTTTTAAAACCGGGTATTTTTTCAGGAGAATCAACCGTTTTTGCAAATTCCGCAATAAACCTAATTTCCTGGATTTTTTTTAAATTTTTAATTTTCTCCAAGTCCGAAAAATATGATTTTCGAAATTTGACAATCATTTCCTTAATCTTTTTTCAATTCTATCAAATTCCTTCATCCCTTCATCGTAAGACAATAGCGGGCTTTTATCCGCTTTTTTCATTTCTTTGGCCAACTTGTCATCCGCAAGATCTTCAATGTCCCTAATTGTGAATTTTTCTGCAATGCCCGTAACTCCACGGAACATTTTAAGTGTTTGTTTTAGCTTAGATTTGCTTGCCGGTGAATCTAATCTTATTATTAAAGTTTCCATGATCAGTAATTTTATTCAAAGGTAAATTTATTTTAGAAAATCCAGTACGTCCCTGTTTAGTTTATCGACCCGCTCCGGATCCCTTTTTATATTACCAGTTGTTACAGATTTTTGGGGATGGCAACGGTAGGACTGCCAGGGAAGGTTTTTGCGCACCCGAAGGGGTTTTTTGTTGTTTGTTGAGTTGAAAATTTATTGATTGTCAATTATAAGGCGTTCGCTTCGCTCACGTTTGTTTGCGTTCGCTCCGCTCCCTTTGGTCTGCTAAACTTTAGCCGGACCTGGTGGGAAAATGGTTTTTAGTATCTAAGCTTGGATTGTCTGCCTGGTCAATTCAAGCCGAAAAATACTATTGGGACCGCCGCCCGGCCTATTACCAAAATATTGCCCAGGGATTCAATTTTTATGCTCTGCATTGGGAAAGGAGCCTACCGTTTTTGCTAATGTTAACAGAAGCGTTGAAAGAGTCGATTTAATTGAAGGATAATATTTTCCCTTCATCAAAACATTTTTTTAGATATTCTATAGCGTGATACCTCATAAAATCCTCTCGGTCAAGCTGCTTACTAAATACACTTTTATTAGTAGACTCATTGGAAGAAAGATTTGTTTCTAATTCTTCACAATAAATCATCCAGGCAAATTCTTTCAAAAGCTCAGAGCGATCGGAAAGAAATTGTATTAATTGCCTTTTGTCGTTTAATTGCTCATCTAGTTCAACAACTCTCTTTTTAAGAGTTTCAATCTCTTTATTAAGGTCGTCAATCTTTTGGCTGTCTCCGTCAATATCGTACAGTTCGTTAAAGCCAATTTCTAAAGCCTTTGCAATTCCAACCGCATTAGCTAATGACAATTTCCCCTTACTGTTACTTTCAATATTTGCATATCCAGCCTGAGTTATACCCAGAAGATCAGCCATTTGCGTTTGACTTTTACCCTTCTGAACTCTAAGGCCTTTAATCTTTTCTAAAACTTGACTTAAATTCTCCATATCCTTAATTTACAGCACACAAAGTAAGTAATAAAAATTAAATTGTAAAAAACAATTTTTTTAATACAAGTATTTTTGTTTTATATTATTTTTCTTGTACGTTTGCATAATTATTTAATAAATCATACGAACATGGAAAACACAAGAGTATTAATTGCAACAGACGAAAAGACGCTTAAAAGCGTTCTGAACGAGATGTTTGAAAAGAAAACAGATCCCAAAACCACACCAAAATTTGATGAAGAAAAAATTACCAAGGCTCAAGCCTGTAAATTGGTAGGTTGCACTCCCCCCACGCTTTGTAAGTTAGTTAAACAAGGGAAATTCAAAGAATACAGCCTTTTGAGCAGAAGATATTTTTTGAGGAGCGAAATAATTGAGGCACTCAGAAAATAAAATGACTATGAAACAAGTCGAAACAACTGTTTGCATAGAAACAGAAGAAGAGAATATCTCTCCTCCTGCAAAGGATCCTGATCAAGAGATCCAAGATTCAAGTTCCGGCAAAATTTTCATTTTTTGGCGGAGTGAAAGAATAGGAAAATCCGATGTATGGAAAATTGATCACTTGGCATTTATCTATTTTTTGCGCCATTCTGGATTTAGGCGCTTTGACATAAACGAGGACTACATATTTGTAAAAATAAAGGACCACATTATAGAAGAAATACCTATTCACAAGATCCAGGATTTTGTAATGCAACACATCAACACATTGGAAGAAGAGGATCTCGAAGGAGTAACGATACAAGAGCTGCTATCTAAATTCGTCACCTCTCCAGCTATTTACTTTAATGAAAAAAAATTAAGCCTCCTGGGAACCGAAACCCAATTATCTTTCAATACAGACGATAAAGAAACCGGATACATTTATTTTAAAAATGGATTTGTAAAGTGTTCTTCTGACAGTTATAAGCTCCATGATTACAATGAACTTAACGGCCACATATTTAAAAACCAAATCAAAACCCGTGATTTTGTCGAAGGCCCTGCAGACGGGATGTTTTCGAAATTTGTTTTTAATATCTCTGGACAAAACGACAAAAGATTTGAATCGCTAAAAACTTTAATTGGATACCTGTTACATGGCTTCTTTGAGACAAAAATGAAAGCGGTGAACCTAACTGATTCGACTATATCAGAAAACGCGGAAGGAAGAAGCGGGAAAACTTTACTTGGAAGGGCAATCGCACTTATAAAAATGGTTTGCGAAATATCCGGAAAGGATTTTGATCCGACAAATAAACACAAATATTCTTCCGTAAATCTTGATACTCAAATTGTTTTTCTTAATGACCTACGCAAAAGGTTCGATTTTGAAACCCTCTTTAATGACATTTCAGATGCAATAACAGTTGACAGAAAAAACCTTCAGCCTTTTACCGTCCGCGCCAAAATGCTGATTTCCTCCAATGATACTTTCAAAATAGAGGGAGCCAGTGCAAAAGATAGAGTGATTGAGTTTGAATTATCAGATCATTATAATGCTGACTATTCTCCAGAAGATGAATTTAAATGCTGGTTCTTCCGTGATTGGGAAAACGAAGAATGGCAATGTTTTTACAATTTTATGTGTAGCTGCCTTTGCTCTTATCTCAAAAATGGACTTGTCGAAGCCGATCAAATCAACCTGGACAAAAGAAAGCTTCTCAGTCAAACAAACCCGGATTTTGTCGCATTCATGAACGAGAAAGTTGAAAATGGGGAGTTTAAACTCAACGTGGAATACATCAAAAGAGAACTACACGGGCAATTTCTTGATGCTTATGAAGATTACCAGACTGACATCTGGCTAAGGAAAACTGGAAATTTTACCAAATACCTCAAACTATATGCAAAATATTCTCTAAAAGCTGAGCCACGAGAAAGAAGGTCAAACAGTAACAGCCTGATACTATTTTTCAATAATAACGAAAATTAAACTGCTGGTGAAAAAGAAATGGAACTTTTATTTTAAAATTATGTACCAATATTTATTTTTTTTAATGCACTTAATGCACTTTAATATATAAATATCTAATTATCACATTTTTAAACAGTGCACAAATCAAAAAATCAAAATTGCCTTAATGCACTTAATGCACTTGAAAAATTTTAAACAGTGCATTAAGTTCAAAAAACAATTACTGATTTTATAAAAAAATGCCTGTGTATCTTACTGTTTTTCTGAATGTTAATATACTAAGTGCATAAAGTGCACTAAAGAAGCAAATACTATACACCAATAAATAAAAAAATCAAAATGACCACCACACAGAACATTGAAAATTAAAAATTATTGTGAAATGTTAAATAGAAAGGTTTGAACAATCGGCATAATATGAAAGGTTTTTTGCTAACGAGAAGGAAAAAATTTACCCTATGAACTGCACACAAGCGAATCAAATAAGTATTGTTTCTTTTCTCCAGGAGGAAGGAATTAACCCGGTGAAAAGATTAGGATCAAGTTATTCATATCATGCGCCTTGGAGAAAAGACCAAAACCCAAGCCTTGCAGTAAGTCAATCAAAAAACGTGTGGATTGACCACAGTAACGGTGATGGCGGGACTTTGGTTGACTTGGTTATAAAAATGAATAATTGCACCCCTGCAAAGGCACTGGAAATAATTTCAGGAACCCGATTAACCTCAAATTCTCTTCCTTCTCGAAAGCAAAAAGAAGATTTCCATTCAATCGAAATTAAGAAGATCCAGCCCATTCAAAACATAGCACTCATCCAATACATTCAAATAAGAGAGATTCAGTTAGCAACAGCCACAAGGTACATCACTGAAGCTTATTGGTGGATAACAAACGAAGAAACCGGAGAGATAAAAAAATACTTTGGCCTTGCTTTTAAAAATGATTCAGGATCATTTGAGTTAAGAAATAAATATTGGAAAGGATCAACCAGCCCCAAAGCAATAGCCACCATTCCAGGCAACCCGGAAAGCATAAATATTTTTGAAGGATTTTTTGATTTCCTGTCTTGTCTTACCTGGCTAAATGTCGACCACCTTAACGGCACAACGATAGTACTAAACAGCCTATCAAACATCAAAAAATTACCATCCCTTTTAAATTTCGATAAAATAAACCTGTTTTTAGATAACAGTACCGCCGGGATTGTTGCAACCAACCAGATTATTAATGCATACCCTAACGCCGTAAATCAATCAGCTTTAATTTATCCAGGATACGAAGATTTCAATGATTTTATAACCAATAAAGAAATGAAACCCAATGAAAAAGAATGATTTTGATTGTTCCCGCCGACACTATAGTAGCCAATATTTTGAGATAACAAAGATTAAAGAACTTCAAAACGAATCATTGATAAACTATATTGAAATGCGGGGAATAGATTTTCGCCTTGCATCTCTTTACGTCAAAGAAGCAATCTGGAGACATCCATACACCCAAACATGGGAAGTAAAAAGGCATTATGGAGTTACGGTTAAAAACGATTCGCGCGGTTACGATATGAGTTATGGAGGAAAAGACTGGAGACAAACCGAACAAAAAAAGCCCTATGGTATAACCACAATCCCAGGGAACAAAAGAGTACTGAACATTTTTGAGGACATTTATGATTTTCTATCGTTCCTTACCTTTTTCGAGATAAAGAAAACCCCCTTTACTTCCATAATACTAAACAAACATGCTCCACTACAAAAACTGTTTAAAGTTCTCCCGGGTGTACGACAAAATTCCCTTTTTTGATAAATTAGGCAACATTTTGGTAATGTG
>CAYHQN010000005.1:0-77183 GCA_964358545.1 uncultured Tangfeifania sp.
GTTCGCAATGACGGATCATTTTTTTGGAGGTGAGGGTGGAGAGAAGGAGGCGGGTCATCAGTTTTCGGTAATAGCAGATTCGTTGTCCGCCTCCTTCTCTCCAACCTCACACAATCAACAGCATACCGTCATTGCGAGGAGGAACGACGAAGCAATCTATTGATTATGTGCATATTATGAATTTGATTTTTTTTAACTTAATAACATTGCCTGTACAGGACACAATTTAGATCATAATCCATTTTCTACCGATATTATATACCTGATGGGACATTTTTTTTTAAAAACAGTCTCTCAGTCTTTATAAAATAGAAAAACGCCTGAAATATTATGATTTCAAGCGTTTTCGTGAATTGTATCAATTTTTCGAAAACTTCATCTTGTAACGCAACGCTCCTTCAACCTTCGTCCGCGTGACATAATCAGTATGATATCTGTTAGTCATATACGATTCCGTCTGGTCACAATAGTGTATACTGGCTGGAATACCTGAAGTTCCGGTGGGGATTACCGTTAGTGAACGGTCCCAGTTACCGGTATCGAAGATATGCCGCTCAGAGGCACCGTGATTGACTGCTGAATAATTGTTCAATGGATTTTCATAGGGACTTACGGTATGAAAACTACCCCCTACACGGAAAGGACCCCTGTTCAGGTGAAATACCCGATCCAGGATTTTGACCTTCGACAAGGGGTGAGCTAGCGTGAAAGTGTGGACATCTCCCCACTTCCATCCCGCGGGCTCTCCGCCAAACTTTAAAGTGAGCTCCTTCACTGTTTGCTGAAATGAACTTCCAATGATATCTCCGAAAGTCTCAGTCGCATCTTTTGTATTGATATTGCCGGCCCAGCCACCGCCTGGGGCGAACAGCATATTTTCCATAAAGTTTTCAAACAATATTTTCTGACCGACAAATTGAGCCAATAGCAAAGAATCCATTTGATCCTGTACAAGATTAACCCCCGTTAGGTAATACCATTTTTCAAAAATCAAAGCCTCCGGACGTTCCACCTTCATGGAATAGTCCCATTTGCCCATCAATTCGTAAACCGCTTTTTCAGTTTCCGACAAACCCGGTTTTACAGAGAGGTGCGACAGAAAATAGCGGGTGAATTTCTCAGCCATTTTCGATTTTTGATCGCCCTGCATCCGCTGGAAATCTTCTATAGATAGTTTTTCCTTCTCCTTCAGCATCTCAACAATCCGATCCATGCGATAGGGCATAATGTACCAATCGCTGATATAATAAGGATAATCAGCAGGTGCTGTTTTGCAGTTTGCCGAGGCAACATATCCGCACTCAGGATTGTAGGTGTAAGGCAATTCTTCGAAGGGAACAAGGCCTTTCCAGTCGTAAAGTGTGGTATCGCCCGGATAGACCAGTGTCCGGTCACCCTCGCGGAAAGGAATCCCGATGGTTGACTGCAATCCAATATTTCCTTTTACATCGGCATATACTGCATTTTGATTCACCGATACGAATGTACGAAGTGCTTTCCTGAAATCTGTCCAGTTTGATGCGCGGTTCAACAGATAAACAGATTGTATCTCGTTGCTATCTTCATTACCCAGCCATCTCATAGACAGAACTTTAGATTTCACCTTCTTCAGTTCTGAAATGATGGGCCCCCTATGGGTAAACCGGTTAAAACGAATTAATGAATCACCCCCCTTGATCCTGATCTTCTCCTCCACCTTCAGGATATCTTTCCAGGCTCCATTTAACCGGTATTGATCCGGATTATTTGGATTGATTGTCTCCTCATAAAAATCGGCATCATCGGTCATCTCATTGGTAAATCCCCATGCTATCGAATCGTTGTGGCCGGCAATGACCATGGGCTGTCCGGGTAAAACCACGCCGGTTACATTCAGTTTTCCGGGAATTACCTGATGCATCTGGTACCAGATACCCGGAATATTCAGACTAAGGTGCATGTCATTGGCCAGCAGCGGCTTGCCTGTAATGCTTTTCTTGCCCGAGACCGCCCAGTTGTTGCTGCCCTGAAATACGTCCAGGCCAAGCTCATCTACAATTGAAGCCGTTTCTGAAAATTTACGAAGAACTTCAGCAGTACTATTATCCAACTTAAAATCAGGATAAGTGACGGTATTATGAACAGAATCCATACCCGGAATCATATATCTGGAAAGTTCGGGACCCAGTTTCTGACGCATTTGGTCAAACAAGACCTCGAAGGGCCATCCTGTTGAAAGGTCCCAGGCCATATATCCAATAAGGTTTAGGGATTGTTCCGGCAACCAGGGTTCGGGTTTATAACCCAGGATACCGAATTCAGGGGGAAGATTATTTCCGGCTTGCCGAATATACTGGTTCACTCCATCGGCAAAGGATTCGACACATGTGCGTACATTTTCATCGGCAACTGCAATAACCCTTCTCGATTTTTCAGTGAACCGCAAGGAGCGAAAAAGCAAATCCGCATCGACAACCTCTTTTCCGAAAATCTCAGCCAACCTGCCCTGCGTCACCCTGCGGAGCAGATCCATTTGCCAAAGCCTGTCCTGTGCCATGACAAATCCTACCGCCATGTACAGATCATGTTCGTTCTCAGCATAAATATGGGGAATGGCGAATGAATCCCGCAACACGGTAACATCAGCAATTAGCCCCGACAATTTAATGTCCTTATTATAATTAGGCAATGCCATGGTTTTAAAATGATTAACAAATATAAATCCGCCAATCACCACCACGCCGATAATAACACCAACAACCAACAATAATTTTTTCATCCCCAAAAATTATATTTATTTTAAGTAACCTGGAACCCGCAACCATCTTTTATCCCATTTAGTACATACAATATCGCTCGCCTCCTACAATTGGCTTCAGATAATTGGCAAGATAATAATATAGTCAATCTGATATATATTATTGTTAAAAAAATGGAGGAAAACCCCATTTTTAATTGGATTAACTGTTCTTCTTTAGGTTGGCTTGTCAACTACAGCTGCTTTTTTAATACATTTTACTCATTTTTTCGAACATTTTAATAATGCCTATTCAATTACCTAAAAATCAATATACTATTTTCGACTATTTTTGTTGGAGTGAAATATTTTTCTATATTTAGAGTCTCATCTTGCCTCGCGACCAATGAGAAAATCTTTGTTTTCACTGGTTGTCAGTTAATTATTTAAATGTTAATCATCAAATTAAAAAACCTATGAAAATTCTGTTTAGTTTATTCTTCATGATTTGTTTGGGAACATCGCTACATGCTCAATCAACCATCACTGGCAATGTTAAAGATGCTAAAACAGGCGTCCCAATGAACGGCGTCAATATTGTTGTTGTTGGAAAACCATTCGGGACCACAACAGATTCTAATGGAAATTTTAAACTAAGGGTAAATCAAGAGTTTCCGCTTATGGTGAAAGTTTCTATGATTGGCTTTGTCAACAGCATTGTTGAAATTAAAAACAGTACGCAGGCGGTAAAAATTAGCTTAAAAGAGATGGAAACTGAGTTAGACGAAGTGATCATTTCAGCATCAAGAAATCCTGAACGAATTATGGAATCGCCTGTTTCCATTGAGAGGATGGATATTAAGGCAATACAAAATACATCATCTCCCAGTTTTTATGATGGATTGGAGAATTTAAAAGGAATAGATGTAAACACGAATAGTTTAACATTTAAATCAATCAACACCCGTGGTTTTGCGACTTTTGCCAATACCCGGTTTGTTCAGATGGTTGATGGAATGGATAATTCATCCCCTGCCCTAAACTTTGCTATCGGAAACATGCTTGGAATGTCAGAGCTCGATGTCAATACTGTAGAATTACTTCCCGGGGCCTCATCCGCATTATATGGGGCCAATGCATTCAATGGAATGTTGTTCATGAAAAGCAAAAGCCCATTTGAGTTTCAAGGGGTAAGTTTTTATGGCAAAACCGGTTTTACAAGTCAAAAAGCTGCTGGAAACAACCAATTTGTAGATGCAGGGGTAAGGATTGCCAAAGCCTGGAGTGATAAATTTGCAGCAAAGGCATCATTGTCATTCTTAAACGGAACAGAATGGTATGCTACAGATTACCGGGACTATTACACGCCTGGTGCGACCAGAAGCAATCCTGCCTATGATGGATTAAATGTATATGGAGATGAAGTATCGACAAAATTGGATTTTAAACAAATTGCTTTGGCAAATGGCGTTCCCGCACAGATTGCAAATTCCATGGGATCTCAGGTTGTTTCAAGGACAGGGTATAATGAGCGTGATTTGATTGATTACGGAGCCAAAAGTATTAAAGGGGATGTCTCATTTAATTACCGCCCCAAAGGAGATGATTTGGAAATTATCTACAATGCGAAATTCGGAAAAGGGAACACCATCTATCAGGGTGCGAACCGCTATTCAATAAAGGACTTCACCATGTTTCAACACAAATTGGAAATTAGAAATGACCAATTCTTTGTACGGGCATATACTACCGGCGAATCGGCAGGAAATTCTTATGATACAAGATTTGCTGCAATTAATCTCAACAGAAGCTGGAAGTCTGACACGCAATGGTTTACCGAATATGCGGGTGCTTATGTTCAGACTTATGTGGGAACATTAATGGCAGGCGGAACTCCTGATCCGGCTGCAATACATCAGTCTGCCAGGGCGATTGCTCAAAAAGGAGCTTTGACTCCTGGAACTCAGGCATTTAATAATGCATTTGGAAAAATAATTTCCGATCCTAACTTAGGCACGGGAGCAAAATTTTCGGATGATACCAAAATATATCATGTGGATGCAAATTACAATTTCAATAAATTAATTGATTTTGCTGATATCCAGGTAGGCGGTTCCTGGAGGGAATATTCGTTGAATTCATCAGGATCGATCTTTACTGATTATAACGGGGCAATCACTTATCATGAGATTGGAGCCTATACACAGTTACAAAAGAAATTTGCTGGTGATCGTCTGAAGTTTACAGGATCAATTCGATATGATAAGGCAAAGAACTTTGATGGACACATTTCGCCGAGGATTTCATTTGTGTATTTTGCAGACAAAGCAAAAAATCACAATTTCAGGGTATCCTACCAAACAGGATTCAGAAATCCAACCACCCAGGACCTGTATATCGGATTGGATGCCGGAAGGGCTATCCTGGTAGGATCTGCTCCGGACAATATTGACAGATATACATCCAGTTCAATAAGTGTAAGTAAAACAGGCCAGTCATTAGGTAACCCTGCCTCAGTAAAATTATCAGGAAGAGCTGCTTATGACAACTCATTTTCATATTCTTCTATCCTGAAAGGGACTCCCCAAAAATCAAATTTCAAATATGTACAACCCGAAAAGGTAGCGGCATTCGAAATTGGATATAGGGGTGCATTTGAGTCTCTTTCAATCGACCTTAGTAGCTATTACAATAAATACAAAGACTTTATTGGAAATAAAACCGTGGTGGTCCCTCTTTACGGGAAAGCTGATCTTTCGGATGTCAATCCTGTGGTTAAACAACCCAATGCCCTGATTGCTCTTAGCGCCGGAGACTATAAGCCATTCCAGGTCTATACAAATACAGCTGCTGAAGTAACATCATATGGTATCGCTGCCGGATTAATTTATAAAATTTTCGGCAATTATAATTTCGGCCTAAATTACACATGGTCTAAATTTAAATTTGACCAGTCTTCTGACCCTGATTACAAAGCCGGATTTAATACACCGGAGCATAAAGTTAAAGCTTCACTTGGCAATTCAAACGTTTTTAAAAACTTTGGCTTCAACGTTAATCTCAGGTGGAATACCGAGTATTACTGGGAATCAAGTTTCCAGGATGCGAATGTCCCTTCAAGTACCGTATTTGATGCGCAGATTAATTATTCGATCCCTAAATGGAAATCTGTCATAAAAATTGGAGGTGCCAATATTGGAGGACACGAATATACCAGCGCTCCCGGAACAGGTTATATTGGTTCTCAATATTTTGCATCATGGACTTTAAGCCTTTGATGGTGATCGAAAGATATTTACTGATCAACCTGAAACCACCCAGCAAAGGTGGTTTCTTAATTTTAGAAATCAATACCTACACTACTGAGTTAAATTCATTTCCAATCCGGTGAATGCCTTCAATGATTCTTTTTCTTTGTGCAGGTCGTGGGTTTCTGTGACCTGTGGCATAATGCCCCAATTGTCGCTCATTAATCCCCGTAACACGGGCTAAAGCGGAACGGGAAAGAACACCTTCAAAATAGTGAAGCAAAGCTTGTGTATTCAACTCAAATTCAAGTTCGTAATCTCCTCTCAATACTTTTGGTATTTCGTCTCCGTCTTTCCTCATCGCTTCAAGGTGCCATCCTAAAGATTCAGTATAAGCCTTTTTTACCCCTTCCAGAGTTTTATGAGTGGCAACACAGCCCGACACATCATCGCTACAGGCTCCATAATTATCCATCCAGCTAACTTGTACTTTAATTTTTTCCATTGCAGGGAGAGTTTTTAAGGTCCGGTACTATCGCCAGCCCGTTTGTTTGAAAATATTGTTTAATATGAATTGCTCTAAAGTATCACTTGGTTTGCCATTAACCGTAACTTTACCTTTTTTCGAAAGGTGCTTGTATTGGCGATGGCTTCCTTTTTGATCGCTCAGGTACCATCCATCCTCGCTAAGCATCTTCAGGACTTCACTTACCTTAAGTTTTTTCATTAATGATATTGTAGATATTACAAAGATAGTATATTTACTATCATACTATGATAATCAAAAAAAAGAGTTGCAACCGTTGTTGATAACGCTGTAACTCTTTTATTTGCAATTGTTTGAACTTCTGAGCCATTTAGCGGGCTCGAACCGCTGGCCTGTGCTTTACGAAAGCACCGCTCTACCAACTGAGCTAAAATGGCTTGTGAACCGCAAAAGTATAAAAATGTTTGAGACGGGAAGGAGTGAAGACACTAATTTTCCCAGTCCAAAATAATTTTCCCGCAATTGCCTTCTTCCATGATTTCGAATGCCTTCTGAAATTCAGTGTAATGGAAGCGGTGCGTAATAACCGGTGCGATATTCAAACCCGACAGCAACATCTTCTCCATTTTGTACCAGGTTTCATACATCTCGCGGCCATAAATGCCCTTTAGCGTCAAGCCTTTGAAAATTACTTTGTCCCATTCGATTTGGGTGGTGTCCGGCAATATCCCCAAAAGGGAGATCTTGCCTCCGTTGTACATCGATTTAATCATCATGTCGAAGGCAACCGGAGAGCCGGAAACTTCGAGGCCTATATCAAATCCGGCAACCATGCCCACCGCTTTCATGGCATCATGCAAATCCTCTTTCATCGGATCAATGACAAGCGATGCCCCCATTTTTCTGGCCAGCTCCCTGCGGTATTCGCTCACTTCCGATCCTACTACATTCCGTGCACCTACAAATTTGCAGATGGCAATGGCCATGCATCCAATCGGTCCGCCGGCGCCCGTTACCAGAACATCCTCTCCAATCAGCGGGAAGGAGAGGGCGGTGTGGGTCGCATTTCCGAGCGGATCCATGATGGAGACAATCTCATCGGGTATCCTGGAGTCGATGTGCAGCACATTTTCGGCGGGTACAGCGACATATTCGGCAAATCCTCCATCACGGTTCACACCGATGCCAATGGTATGGTCGCATATGTGTTTCCGTCCCCTGCGACAGTTGCGGCAAAATCCACAGGCGATGTGTCCTTCCACGGTAACCCGCTCTCCAATACTCACTTTGGTAACCTCATCACCGATTTTGACGACTTTGCCCACATATTCATGGCCAATAGTCATCGGTGTTTTGATGGTTTTCTGGGCCCAGGCATCCCACTTGTAAATGTGAAGGTCAGTACCGCAAATGGCAGTTTTACTGATCTTAACCAGTACTTCATTGACTCCGGGTTCCGGAACCGGAACATCTTCCATCCACAAACCCTTTTGTGGCAGACTCTTTCTGATTGCTTTCATATCTCAGGCCAAATTGATTTTAATACAAAGTAAGCAATTTACACTGCTTCAAATCCTAATAAATGTCATGAGATTTAGGATTTAGCTTTTGGCATTTGGCAATTAGCTGTTAGCTTTGCCTCATAACTCATAACTCATATCTGTGCTAAAGTACCTCATCCTCCTTCTCTACATCCTTGCAATGATTGGAATAGGAATCTACTCTTCAAGGAAGATCCGTACCTCCGGTGATTACATGGTGGCCGGAAACAGGGGAAATGTGTGGAAAATTACAGGTTCTTTACTGGCCACAATTATCGGCAGTACTGCCATTCTGGGCAGCAGTGATCTGGCATTTTCCCAGGGATGGGCTGCTGCCTGGCTGATGTTGTCTGCTGCTTTCGGACTCCTGCTATTGGTTGTGGTAGCTCCCATTGTCAAACGTCAGGGGAAATACACCTTACCTCAATTGATTGGAGATCAATATGGTAAAGAAGCTAAGATCATTGCCTCTTTTGTTATCCCGGTTGCCTGGATTGGTGTTATTGCAGCGCAAATGATCGGTGGGGCCAAGGTGATGAACAGTTTCTTTGGTTTACCCTATGAAGGATCTGTCTGGGGAATAGGTATTTTGTTCATCTTTTATACTGCCATTGGCGGGCAGGTATCGGTCATAAAAACAGATTTGGTCCAGTCATTCATTATCATTCTGGGGGTACTGGCTATTGCCTGTTACCTTTTCTTATGGGAACCGGTTAATCAGGGAGAGATGACCCAGCTCAAATTTCCTTTCAACGATGCATTTCATCCCATGGATCTCTTTGTCCTGTTTTTAACATACTCCACCACCTTTCTGGTAGGTCCGGATATTTATACAAGGTTGTTCTGTGCAGAAAATGAAAAGGTAGCCCGAAGAAGCGTGTTGCTAACGGCGCTTATCCTGATCCCATTTGCCTTTTTGATCACCTATCTCGGAGTGTTTGCTTCCCATCAGTTTCCAGGGTTCGACTTTAAACAAGGTTCATCACTGATTTCCGTTCTCAGCTATATTTTGCCGGAATGGGGGATAGGATTACTGGTTGCCGCCATCCTGTCAGCCGTCATGTCGTCTGCTTCGACAACGCTATTAACCTCCTCTGTGATAGTGGCGAATACCATTCATAAAGATCTTGACACTCCGGTTTCGTTAAGGCAAACCAAATTCATCATGCTGGTGCTTGGTCTGTTAAGCATTCTGCTTTCTCTCTGGGTAACTTCTATCGTTCAGTCACTTCTGATAGCACTGACCTTTTTCTCAGGAGCGTTTATTCTCCCGGTCTTAGCAGGATTGTTCGGTTTCAGGAACAATCGTCTGCAGAGTAATTTGGCAATGATTTTGGGAGGCATGGTGGCTTTGGCAGGTAAGATCACAGGGATCTGTTCGGACGGCAAAATAGGTAACCTGCTTATCCTGGGTGCATTTCTCCTCAATGGAATCCTTCTTTTCCCCGGTGGTAGGTGGATAAAAACATCAAAAAATATTTCCCTCTTTTAAAACATTCCTGAGGGGAGTCGTCAGTTTTTGTCAAAATCCATTAAATTTGCACACCGAAATTAAATTGTTTTCAAAATATGGGACGCGCATTTGAATACCGTAAGGCCAGAAAGATGAAACGTTGGGGCGCTATGGCCAAAACTTTTACAAGAATTGGCAAAGAGATTGCTATATGTATCAAAACCGGAGGACCGGATCCAACTTCCAACTCCCGATTGAGGGTGCTCATGCAGAATGCCAAAGCTGCCAGCATGCCAAAAGAGAATGTTGAGCGTGCCATAAAAAAAGCTACTTCAAAAGATCAGGCTGATTACAAAGAGGTAGTTTATGAAGGTTATGGACCTTATGGTATTGCAATGTTGGTTGAAACTGCTACCGACAATCCTACCCGTACCGTCGCCAATGTACGGAGCTATTTTACAAAAATGAACGGTTCCCTGGGTACTACCGGATGTGTGGATTACATGTTCGAACGCAAATGCCAGTTTAAGATTGTTGGCAAAGAGGGATTGGATATTGAAGAACTGGAATTGGAGATGATAGATTTTGGTGTCCAGGAAATTTTTGAAGAGGATGAAAACGTAATTATTTATGGCGATTTCGAAGCCTTTGGTCCCATTCAGAAGTACCTTGAAGAGAATAATTTAGAACTGGTAAGCGCCGATTTTGAAAGAATTCCTTCTGAAACAAAGGAATTAAACGAAGAACAAATGGCTGTTATCGAGAAGCTACTTGCGAAATTTGATGAAGATGAAGATGTTACTAACGTCTATCACAACATGAAAGAATAAATATAATTAACATTTTTTAATAAAAAACCGGATGAATAATTTGGAAAAACGTCAAAAATGTATTATAATTGTGCTGTAATTGATTTGATCAATAATAATATTTAACGTACCCTTTCACACTTTGAAAGGTTATTTAGGTTAGGTTTAGGTTAGGTAAAGCGGGGAGGTTTTCATACTCCCTGCTTTTTTTTTTGTAAAACCCTTCTTTTTGGAGATTTGTAGTTGTCTGCCAATTCAAATGAATTAAATTTGATGGCTTCAAACCGATGTTCAATGATTGTATTCCATCCTACCAAATACCACCTCCAATCACTTTGCTGCGGAGCAAATTATCCTGATAAGAATTGGGAACTTCAGTGTCCGCATCCTCACCAGCCAAGTCTCATCAGGGCAATCTACGACATCCGTCAAATAAATGTGCATCCTGAGTATTCAGGATTGTACCGCTTTGCCGACTGGTTGCCAGTCGAACGAATGCTGGAAGGCTCAGGTGCACCGGTTACATATAAGAGTGAAGGTTTGTCGAAATTGTTGGGTATGGACCAATTGTACATCACTTTCAACGGATACTGGCCGGAGAAGGGTGCTTTTATGAAATCGGGTACCTTTAAAGAGTGTGAAGCCTATTCTGTATGTGCCAGAACGAACAATTCCAAAGGCGTTATGGTCGTTGCCTCTGCAGGAAATACAGCAAGGGCATTTGCCCGGGTCTGTTCACAAAATAAGATTCCGTTGTTGCTGACAATTCCGTTGGACAACATCCAGGCTTTGTGGTTTGATCAACCGCTGGATCCCTGCGTCAGGCTAATTGCCTGTGAGTCAGGTGGAGATTATTTCGATGCCATACATCTTTCCAATCTTGCTGTTGAGCTCGAAGGTTTTTATCCTGAAGGCAGTGCAAAAAATGTGGCGCGCAGGGACGGAATGGGCACCACAGTTCTATCAGCAGTAACCACCATTGAAAAGATTCCTGACTACTATTTTCAAGCTATTGGAAGCGGTACCGGAGCCATAGCGGCCTGGGAAGCAAATTTGAGGTTCCTTGAAGATGGCAGGTTCGGATCCAACAAAATGAAGTTGATGTTGTCGCAGAATGCGCCCTTTTTGCCTATCAAAGAGGCATGGGACCAGCGTTCTCCGGCCATGCTGCCAATCGATGATGGATTGGCAAGAAAACAGGTAGATGAGATCAACGCCAAAGTACTTTCGAACCGAAAACCCCCGTATGCGCTAAAAGGTGGCCTTTATGATGCCTTAATGGATGCAGGTGGGACAATTATGGCCGTGACCAATAAAGAGGCAGGGAAAGCCGCTGAGCTGTTTCTGAAATATGAAGGAAATGATGTTGAACCCGCTGCTGCAGTTGCTGTTGCTTCACTGATGAAAGCGGTAGAAGAGGATCAGATTGACAAAAAATCGCTCGTCATGCTCAACATCACGGGGGGTGGTTTGGAGAAATTCAAAACGGAGAACAATATCAGTTACATGACTCCCGAGAAAATTTTTGCCCTTGATGCGGATCCGATGGAGGTAAAACAAGATATTGCCCGAATGTTCAACTAGGGAATGAGGCAAATATTTGGATGATAGTTATTTGTCAATCAACACAACAATTAAATCCATCACATTGGTATAGGTAGGCCCTGTTTTTAGCAACCCTCCGGTTGCTAAAAAAAATGGATAGGAGTTAAAGTCATGCGCCATCTGTTCCGGATTTAAATTCAGGCGTTTAGCCTCCCTGATCGTCGTTCCGTCACAAATTGCCCCTGTGGCATCCGTTGGTCCATCCGTGCCATCTGTTCCGGCTGATAAAAAGGTGATACCCGAAGTTCCGTCCAGTTTTTGTGCCATCAGCAGGGCCAGGTGCTGATTTCTTCCACCTATACCATTCCCATGATGTTGAACGGTAGGCTCTCCGCCAAAAAGTAAAGCTCTCTTTTTCATTTCTGGCGATTTGATCGATGACCTTATTTCCGAATAGATATAGTCGGCTATATCGTTCACATCACCCTCAAGTCTGTCTGTCAAAACAATCGTTTCATAACCTAATTCCACAGCCTTTGATTTTGCACCTTCCAATGCTATAAAATTGTTACCAAGAATAATATTCGGGCAATTCAGTAGGCAATGATCAGATTCTTTTACTGTTTCAGGAAGATGCCCGGATTTTCCTTTGTGTAAGTAGTCGATTATTTCGTCCGAAACGGAAGAGATAAGATGGTATTTTTCCAGCACTTCTAGGGCATCACCGAAAGTGGAGGGATCCGCAACTGTTGGTCCGGATGCAATTACGTCCATTGGATCACCGGCAACATCAGAGATCATTAGTGTTAAAACCTTAGCAGGATAAGCAATCCTGGCCAGTTGTCCCCCTTTTATTTGCGAAACATGCTTGCGCACACTATTGATTTCCCGGATACTTGCACCTGAGTTTATCAATAATTGGTTTAAAACTGCCAGCTGCTCCAATGATACGCCTTCCGGAAGATCTGTTAACAAGGCAGATCCTCCTCCCGAGATGAGAATGATCAGCAAATCATCAGCTGTGGCCAATTCTGCAAATTCCCGGATTTTCAGAGTTCCATTAACACCATTTTGATCCGGTATCGGGTGACCAGCCTCTGTTAGTGTACATTTTTTCAATGGTTTAGCGTGGCCATATTTTGTGAGGACATGACCTCCGGTTAGGCAGTCACCCAATAGTTCTTCCATGCTTACAGCCATTGCCGCAGAAGCTTTTCCGAATCCCAGGAGATAAATGTGTTTAAAATCTTCCAGGGCGTAGGAAACAGAGTGACAGGATAATAAAGTACCGTTTAAAGTTACTGAATTGCGGACAAGGTTGACAGGCATTACGCGTTCAACACCTGCATGATATATTTTTATTGCCTCTTCAATTTGAGTCATGGGTCAACTTTGGATGATGGAACAAAAATAACAGATTATGCTTTCGTTCTCTTCGTTTGTCTAAAAACTACTATTTTTGATCGCATAAACCTTTCACTATGTCGGGAAACAGCGGTTCAATAAAAGCGGTAGTTTTTGCCCTTGGGAGCAATGTACTGATTACAATTATCAAATTCATCGTCTCTGCGGTGACCCACAGTGCCGGGATGCTTGCTGAGGCAATTCACTCATTCGCAGATTGCGGAAACCAGGTTTTTTTGCTGATTGGAAACAGAAGATCTGCAAAACCTGCCACAGAACAACACCCCTTCGGGTATGGGAAAGAGGAGTATTTTTGGGGGTTTCTGGTTGCCGTATTGCTTTTCTTTGTTGGGGCTGCCTTCTCAATCTACGAAGGAGTCCACAAGCTTTTTAATCCTGCAGATTTGCAAAATATCAGTTGGTCATTCATCGTGCTCATCGTATCCATTCTGATAGAAGGAAAATCATTTCATGTTGCATATACAGCCTTCAAAAAAACTCGCAATGGGATGGGTATCTACAAGGCACTCAAGGAATCGACTGATACCAACCTGTTTGTAATTTTGCTGGAAGATTCAGCTGCCCTGATTGGATTGACTCTTGTATTGATTTCCACAGCCCTGGCCTGGTTTGTCCATCCTGTTTTTGATGCCATTGGATCTATCCTGGTAGGAATACTCCTTATCACCATCTCTCTTTTCATGATCAATGAACTTCGAAAATTGATTGTAGGTGAGAATATTTCAAGAGAGATACGAATAGAGTTTGAGCAAGCCGTCTTAGCAAATTCGGTGATCCACAAAGTCAATTACCTCTCTGCCATGATGATGGGCAAAGGCAAATTTATGCTTGTGATAGGTGTTGACCTGGAAGACAAGGTCTCTGCATCCCTGGTAGAGGAACAGTTCAGAATGATCAGAAAACAGTTATATGCATCGAATGATTCAATTCATTCTATCCTTTTTGATGTGAGAGATCCGGAACGGGAATCACCTCATTTTTTTACTGAAAATTTATAAATGCAGGTATGGGCATATACCTGATCTGGATCTAGCTGAACCGAAGGGAACTTTGGCTGATTGGGTGAGTTTGGAAAGTGCTGTGTCTCAATGCACAATCCGGTTCTGTATCCATAAGTTTTTCCCTTTTTACCCGGATATTTTCCATCCAGGAAATTGCCGGTATAAAATTGAATACCGGGTTGATCTGTAAATACCTCCAGCAAACGACCGCTTTCAGGCTCGAAAACAGATGCTGCAAGGGAAACATTTTGATCCGGATTTTTATTCAAAACATAATTGATGTCATAACCCAGTCCGAAACGTATTTGCTGGTCCTCACTGTTTATCCTGGAACCAATAAGAGTCGGCGTTCTGAAATCAAAAGGAGTATTGCCCACAGGCCTTAACTCCCCGGTAGGGATCAAAGTAGAATCAATTGGCGTAAAAAAGTCGGCATTTATTGTGAGTTGATGGTCCAGAATGATCCCGTTTCCTGCTCCATGCAGGTTGAAATAACTGTGGTTTGTGAGGTTGATGATGGTGGGTTTGTCACATTTCGCATCATACTGGATCACCAATTCATTGTTGTTGGTCAGGCGATAAACCATAGATACGCTTAACTCACCCGGATAACCCTCATCCAT
This sequence comes from uncultured Tangfeifania sp., assembly GCA_964358545.1. Taxonomy (GTDB): domain Bacteria; phylum Bacteroidota; class Bacteroidia; order Bacteroidales; family Prolixibacteraceae; genus CAINVV01. The sequence continues at coordinate 14,849 of CAYHQN010000005.1, forward strand.
ATCTGGGGAAACGAGCTTCAGGATCAATTCGCCGGCATCTTTTTGGACAACATCCCACATTTTTTTGGAAAACCCGTTGACTCCGCCATGCAGACTGTTCACGCCATTATTTTGGGCCAGTTTGTAATGAATATCCCCGATGGAAAATTCACCTTTGGCAATCAGGTTTCCATATATTACGATAGAGGCGCCAAAATAGTTTTCTTTGGCATTGAGGTACCCGTTGATGCTGTCATAACCAAAAACAACATCCTCCCTGGTCCCATTTTTGTCAGGGACCAACCACGATACAATCCGGCCACCCCAGTTGGTTACAGTAATTTCCATCCCTTTTTGATTCTTTAAAGTATACAGTTTTACCTGTTTCCCATCAATTACTTTATCGAATGCCTGCGGATTGATGGTGGGCGGTACAGGCTTACTGGTGCACGAGAAAAGAAAAATTACCAGAATGAACTGAAAGATCGCTGTTTTCATATTAGATGTTTTGATTGATTTAAGTGAGAGAAAGTGACTCTTCCAACCATTCAAAAATATAAATTATCCAGCATCATTTTGCATTCCTGAATATTTTTAAACCTATACAAAATCAGTTCATTTTATGGACAGATTTTATATGTTTGTGATTCAAAATATCCAGGAATATTTTGCGATGGATAACACCAGTATAAAATATTCTTTATCAATAAGATAAACTAATAAATTTAACATGAAGAATGTATTGTTGTTCATGGCTTTCACGGTAGTGGTGGCCTCATGTACAAACGAAAAGAAAGTGAAGAATGAGATGAACCCATTTTACGAAACATACAGCACTCCTTACGGAGTACCTCCCTTTGACAAGATTGAGAACAAGCACTATCTGCCTGCCTTCAAGGAGGGTATTGCACAGCACAACCGCGATATCGAACAAATTGTCAACAATTCGGCAGCCCCTGATTTTGCCAACACCATTGTTGCATTGGATAAAAGCGGAGAGTTGCTCAGCAGGGTTTCTACCTTGTTCTTCAATGTGAAGGAGGCCAATACCAACGATTCTATCGACAAGATTGCCGAGGTGGTAGCGCCATTGCTTTCGCAGCATACAGACGAAGTTTATCTGAACGAAAAACTCTTTTCGAAAGTAAAAGTAGTAGAGGATCAGGCAAATAAGCTTAACCTTGACAGGGAACAAAGCAGGCTTTTGGAAGAAATTTACAAACGTTTTGTTCGCGGAGGGGCCAATCTTGCCACAGACAAGAAGGAAGAGTTCAAAAAGATCAACACCGAGCTTTCACTATTGGAGTTAAAATTTGGCAACAACATGCTTGCCGAAACCAACAACTTCAAATTGGTGGTCGACAAAAAGGAGGATCTGGCAGGATTACCTGAATCTGTGGTGGCAGGTGCAGCCGATGATGCCAAAGCCAATAAAATGGAAGGTAAATGGGTATTCACCCTGCAAAAGCCGAGCTGGATACCGTTTTTAACCTATTCGGAAAAGAGAGAACTCAGGGAAAAATTGTACAGGGCCATGTACATGCGCAGCAACAACAACAATGAATTCGACAACAAAAGTATCATCAGCAAAATTGTCAATCTGCGTATACAGAAGGCCAATATGTTGGGTTTTGAAACCTGGGCTGCCTATGTGTTGGACGATTGCATGGCCAAGAATGCCAGGAATGTCTACGATCTGATAGGAAAAGTCTGGACACCGGGATTGAAACGTGCCAAAGAAGAGGCGAAAGACATCCAGTCCATGATCGATCGTGAAGGTGGTAAATTTAAACTGGCAAGCTGGGATTGGTGGTATTACTCTGAAAAAGTAAGAAAGGAAAAATTCGACCTCGACGAAGAACAGGTTCGTCCCTATTTCGAATTAACCAAGGTAAGAGAAGGCGCTTTCGCGGTTGCCAATAAATTGTATGGTCTGACGTTTAGGCAGTTACAAAACATGCCCTTGTATCATCCCGAATGTCAGGTTTTTGAAGTTAAAGACAGGGATAGTTCATTGATAGGAATTTTATACATGGACTTCTTCCCCCGTGCTTCCAAAAAAGGGGGAGCCTGGATGAACAACTACAGGGACCAATACCATTATGAAGGAGAGGCAGATGTTCGTCCTGTCGTTTCCAATACCTTCAATTTTTCAAAACCGGTTGGAGATAAGCCTGCATTATTAAGTTTTGATGAGGTTGAGACCTTGTTCCATGAATTTGGACACGGTTTGCATGGCCTTCTTTCCCAATGTCACTACCGTACCTTATCAGGAACGTCGGTCTCCCGCGATTTTGTGGAGTTGCCTTCACAAGTGATGGAACATTGGGCTGTTGAGCCTGAAGTGCTTAAAATGTATGCAAAACATTACAAAACAGGGGAGGTGGTCCCTCAGAGTTTGGTAGACAAAATTATCAAAGCGGGGAAATTCAACCAGGGTTTTATTACTTCAGAATTTCTGGCTGCAGCCATTCTTGACATGGATTATTCAACCATCACCAAAGCGGGGGATATTGATGTCGAAAAATTTGAAAAAACATCCATGGAGAAGGCCGGCTTGATTCCTGAAATCATTCCACGCTACCGTTCAACCTATTTCAACCACGTTTTCCCGGGAGGATATTCCAGCGGTTATTACAGCTACATCTGGGCCGCGGTGCTGGATTGCGATGCTTTTGAGGCATACCTGGAAAAGGGAAATATTTTCGATCAGGAGGTTGCAACCTCATTCCGTAAAAATATCCTGGAACGTGGAGGTACCGAAGAAGCCATGAAGCTCTACGTCAATTTCAGGGGAAAAACACCGGGAATTGAACCATTGCTAAAAAAACGGGGGTTGAATTAATCGATTCTGATTCTGGAGAGTTTCTGCATGTAAAACACAAAATTATCAGGGAATGATTGATAAAACAACAGCTCGAAATCTGGATATTCAGCGATATCTGGGTACCTGGTATGAAATTGGAAGATACCAGCACTCTTTTGAAAAAGACCTGGTAGGTGTAACCGCTACTTATACTTTGAGGGAGAATGGAAAAATCGAAGTATTGAACCGGGGATATTACAAAGAGTTGGATGGCAAACTTAAGGTTGCCAACGGAAAAGCAAAACTGACAAATCAGCCGGGAAAATTAAGAGTCTCTTTTTTCTTGTTTTTTTATGCAGACTACAATGTGTTGGAACTGGACAAGGAGGGTTATCAATGGGCATTGATTGGAAGTTCTACTCCGAATTATCTTTGGATACTGGCCAGAACACCATCCATTTCAGACGAGCTTTATCTGGAAATTCTGAAGAAAGCTAAGAAAAGAGGGTATGATTTGCAGAAGATTTATAAGGTTCCGCAGAAGATCAATTAAGCAATTTTCCACCTTCCTTCTTCTTGAACTGTCAAGAAATCCTTGACAGTTGAATTCTCGTCTAATTCTCCTTCCTTATAGATATTGATCAGATGGAGACTGAGTGCGTTCGCCATTGGTGTCGTGCGGAAAATCACCAGCTATGGGTTCATCAGATTAAATATGTTCATCGCTCAGCCTCCTTATCTCTTCAAATTGAAATTCTTTTCTAAGCTCTTCCAGCAGTTGGGCCTCTGAAGGCAGGTAGAGTTGATACTGGCTTGCCATAATGGCGCGATTATCCACCGGAAGCGTGAGTTTAACCATCTCGTTGTTTTTACTGGCGCACAACAAAATGCCGATGGTAGGGTTTTCTTCCGGTAGTTTTTCGTGGCGGTCGTAATGGTTTATATACATCTGAAGTTGTCCAATGTCCTTATGGGTAATCTTTTTTGTCTTTCCAATTCACGACCGGTCCAGCTATTCTTTACTGCTTCGAGCTCGTAATATTCTCTCTTACTGTCATCTTCAATGTAAGTGAGCATCCTATATTGCGACCAGTTCAATTGTGAACGCAGTGCGTTCACAATTGGAAAAGTGCGATAAAACTGTCGGCACCAGTTTAATTGTCGGTATGAAAATCCACTGCCAAATTCCGGTTCAAGCTCTTTGGCCAGATTTCGGATCAAATAAGTACCATAATCAGCCCGTTCCTTACCCTGCTGCTCTTCGGTAAAAATACGCTCTCCCAATTTCCAGTACATCTGTACCCGATAGAACTCCACACTGCGAACAGCCTGTGTTTGGGCTTGTCCAATGATGGTTTTAATATCCTGGACAAATGAGACCGAAATGATTTGATTATTCTTGTCCATAGCTCAAGCCTCGGTTTGTATAAAATTATTTTGTCTTTGGTGATAGCTGTGAAATCTTTTTTAACGATTTATCAAAATCGCTTTCCATCAATTTATCCTTTGCAATGCGATATTTTTCAAACTCACTTTCTGCAAGCGCCAAAGCCACTTCGTGTGAAACTTTGCCCTGGTGTTTTAAAACTGCTTCTTCGTTGAACTGCAGGAAAGTATCTAACTTTGTTATCCAATCTTTCATATACATCACCACGCCTTTAAGTGCCTGGCTTTCTGCAAAATCCAGATACATCACAACAATTCTGTTTAATCCGTCCAATTCTTTTTCATTCAAATAATTTTTTGCAATACCTATATCTGTTTTCCTGATGCTACCTTTTGGTGCATTCTTCCATGTTGTCAAACCCATATTTTCTTTGGCGCTGTCCACTCTGGCAGCAATCAGTTCGGCTGCTGTCTGGCCTGTTATTGCCCAATGCAATTTGTTTTGAACCGTTGCAAAAAAATCTTTTGTAGCTTGTGTTTCTACATTATAGTCGGTGCTGCATTGGGTGTAGATATCGGTTATTTTCTGATAGAACCTGCGTTCGCTGCTGCGTATGTCACGGATTCGGGCAAGTTGTTCTTCAAAATAATCTTTACCGAAAATGTTGTTCGGATTTTTCAGCCGTTCATCATCCATTGTAAAACCTTTGATGATGTATTCCTTCAACCGTTCTGTTGCCCAAATGCGGAATGCCGTTGCCTGACTGCTGTTGACACGATAACCAACAGAAATGATGGCATCAAGATTGTAGTATTTAACTTTTGTTTCCTGCGTTTTTCCTTCTATCGCACCGTGTTGAGTGGTATGTTCCAAAATGGAACTAACCACTTCTTCCTTCAATTCTCCTGTTTCAAAAATATTTTTAAGGTGCTTGGTAACGGCTGGTCTTTGCACCCCAAAAAGTTCTGCAATTTTTTGTTGTGTAAGCCAGATGGTTTCGTTCTGCAAATAAATTTCCATTTTCACTTTGCCATTGGGCGTAGTGTAAAGCAGAATTTCATTGAAACCTTCGGTTGCTATATTTTTTTTCTTTTTCATTGTCCTTATCAATTACTTTCTCTTTCCCCGGTTGGTGCATTTTTGCAATCTGCACCTTTTAAATGTGGATCTGTGATCCGCTCAAAGAGCTTTACTAAACTATTTTAACCAAGTCTTTATCCTTGGAATAATATCGAGCGATAAAATTTGAACCAATCTGGTTAGGATTGTAAATCCCTGACTAAATGGTGCTGATTGCAATCTGCATCAGCCGGTTAGCATTAATTGTTGGCAAAGACTGAGGCTTTTTCAATTTTTGATTTAATATTTATTTCAAATGAAATTATACTCGAACCTTGGCTTTTATTCTGACTTGTCATTGAATCGTTGATATATTTTTTTTGTCAACCAATCTTTGATATCGGTTTTGAATTCGTTATTTACCATGATCTTATCAAAGATTTCTTCGTTATCCTTCATTCTGTCAATTAAAGTTTGAATGAATACTTCCTCAAAAGCATATTTGAAGTTCTCTATTGGATTGTTTTGTGCTCTTAATTTCAATTCGTCATTTTCAAATAATGCTTGTTCCAACTGTTCAAAATACAGACGATCAGCATCGGTAAATTCAGTTCCGTATTTGTCGTTGAGAATATTCAGGATGTTTGAAAGTTTATCCTTCTCATCTTTCGCTCTGCTTATTCCTGCTTCTGTTGTCGGGTCAAGAATACCTTCACCCTGCACTTGCAAAACCAAATCACCATCAGCAATTTTCTGCAAGCGGTAATATTCCAGTGCAACTTCGTTGTCGAGTTTCAATCGTTCTGTATAGTCTGTCTTCGGAAGTTTACTCAACAAAAATCTTCCGAATGAATAGAGTTTTTCCAACGCTACATCCTGAAATGGCAGTATCTGCGAAAGGAAAGAATACAATCGCACATACGAAGTCAGTGATTTTTTAAATTCGTCTTGTGTTTCTTCAATCTCAATCGCTTTAAATCTGTCAACAGACGGGTCAATAAAAGCATAAAGTTTACCCTGGTCTTTGAATGAAGTGTTGCCGGGTTTGTAAAAAACTTTGGCAAATCCATCCACTTCACTTTGGTAATAAATATTTGCCACATCAGTTTTTCCTTTCAAATCATACAAGTGATTGGGGTCTGTTGTTTCGTTCATCGTTGTCAACTCGTAGTATGGTTGAAACGATTCAATAATGGTTTCCCTGTCGTTTGCAAAGTCCAGGATAAACGTATCCTCTTTACCCGGAAGCGTTCTGTTTAATCGAGAAAGTGTCTGTACCGCTTTCACTCCTGAAAGTTTCTTGTCCACATACATCGTATGTAAAAGCGGCTGGTCAAAACCCGTTTGATATTTATCTGCCACCAGCAAAATTTGATATTCAGGAGTAGAAAATTTGTCCGGCAATTCTTTTTCTCCAAAACCATTTAATTTAGTTTCTGTAATTCCTTCGGGATAAAAATCATCAATCACTGCACCTGAAAAGGCGACCAATGCCCTGATTTTATTAGGTCCCTGGTCGTATCCTTTTTCCCTGATGTAATCTTTAAATTCCAGATAGTACCGCAAAGCATGCTTCCGTGAAGATGTAACCACCATTGCTTTTGCTTTGCCGCCGATTTTTTTCATTGTAATTTGCCGGAAGTGTTCAATCATCACTTCTGTTTTCTGTACCAGACTCACCGGATGAAGCGAAGCAAATCTGCCGATTGCTGTTACAGCTTTTCGTTTATTCAGCTCCGGGTCATCTTCGATCGCTTTTGTAAACTGATAATATTCCTTGTATGAAGTGTAATTCTTCAACACATCTAAAATGAAACCTTCTTCAATAGCCTGTCGCATCGAATACAAGTGAAACGGTTTTGGTTTCCCTTCCTTATCCGTAATCCCAAAAACCTGAAGTGTCTTTGCTTTTGGAGTAGCTGTAAAGGCAAAGATGCTGATGTTCTCCTGAGGCCCTCTTTTCAAAATGGCTTCTCTTATTGCATCATCCTCATCCGCTTCTGAACTTTCGATTTCATTTTCAACTTTTTCCTGTTCTTCGGGCGAAAGATTTTTGCCTGACAATGCTTCTGTCATTTTTCTGCTTGATTCCCCGCCCTGACTGCTATGGGCTTCATCAATAATCAACGCATATTTTTTGTTTGGAACTTCGGATAGATGTTTCAGCGCGAATGGAAATTTCTGTAAAGTGGTAATGATAATGTTCGTCCCTGTCTTGATTGCGTTTGCCAATTGTTCCGAATCATCATCTATTCGCTGAACAACACCTTGCTTGTGTTCAAACTGGTAAATCGTATTCTGTAATTGCTGGTCTAATACATTCCGGTCGGTGACCACCACTACCGAATCAAAAACTTTCTCGTCTTGTGCATTATACAAGCTGCTCAGGCGATATGCCAGCCATGCAATGCTGTTACTCTTTCCGCTTCCTGCAGAATGTTGTATCAGATAATTTTTTCCTGTGCCGTTTGCTTTCGCATCAGCATTTAATTTGCGTACTACATCAATCTGATGGTATCTTGGGAACAATAAACTTTCTTTCCAATACATTTTGCCATCAACAGTAAATTCTTCTTTCTGAGAATGCAGAAATCTACCTATGAGTTCCAACCAACTGTCAACGCTCAGCATTTCCTCCCAAAAATAAGCACTGCGATAGGTTGAATAATCTTTTGCAGGCGGATTACCCGCAGCATTTTTGTATCCTTTGTTGAATGGGAAAAAACGTGTTCCGCTTTCTTGTAACTTTGTGGTGAAATAAACTTCATCAGGGTCAAGGGTAAAATGTACCAATGCCCTTTTCTTAAAATGAAACAAAAGTTCTTTCGGGTCACGACTTGTTCTGTATTGCTCCATTGCCTCTCTTACTGCTTGCCCTGTAAAATGATTTTTCAATTCAATGGTTGCAACAGGCAAGCCATTCAGGAACAAAACAAGGTCAATGCTTTTTTTATTCTTCTCTGAAAAATAAACTTGGCGGGTAACAGTAAATTGATTGAGTTTATATAAATCAACCGTATCAGGATTCAGATTGCTGTCGGGCTTGAAGTAAGCCAGTTTGAATTTACATCCGCTATCGTTTATTCCATGCCGGATAACATCCAACATTCCTCTCAGGTCAAGTTCTTTGAATAGCCGCTGAATGAATTTGCTTTCCGTATCACCATTGTAATACTGTTTAAGTTTTTTCCACTCCGCACTTTGAGAAGATTGTACAAAATTGAGGATAGCTTTTTTGTCAAACGCTAAATCTTTGCTGAAATCATTAGCGTTTCCCTGTTGCCAGCCGTTGTTGCATAAGTGGTCAACAATAGCTGATTCAAATGTTGCTTCGGTATGAATAAAGTTATCACTCATTTTTATTTTCTGTTACAGGTGTTTTTAATTGCAAATTTTCTTCTGCTGCATTCAAAAGTGTAGTGTATGAATACTCACGGAAAATTGAAATCAATTTCTCTTTTTCCTTTTCGGAAATATCTTCTTTTAAAAAGTTATCTTCTTGCGAATAGCATGATTCTAAAAAATCAAAATCATCACTTCCACTAAAAGCCTGAATGTTCACCAAACTTTTTGGAATATCCTCTTCTAATATTTCGCAAGTATCGGGGTCAATGTATTTTACTTTTGGCTTGTTGTGTTTGTCGTAAATTTTTCCTAAAAAAGTTGGTTTCCCTTTTACAGATTGCCACATAATACCAAAAAACTCATTTGTTCCTGACTTGTATATTTTCCCTATTTGTAAAGCACCATCGACCTCACGAATTGAACTATCTCTGCACATATCTACTAACACCTCCAAAGGCTCCATATCTAATTTGCCATCAAAGCGATCTTTCTTAATCAATACATCTTTGTATTTTTTATAAGCAATGTCAACAATGTTTTTTTCTCCATTTTCTACTATGCCTTCGGGGTCACCTAAAAAAGCAATCTTACCTAATTTGTTTTCAACTGCTTCTTCATAAAACACAAAACCTTTTGCATCTATGGAATAATACAGACGCCAAACTTTAAAACGGCTTTCTCTCCAACTCCAACCCCCAAATAAAAATTTTGCTTCAGCACCAATTTGTGATGTATCACCGCTTGGTTTTTCAAAAATTGATTTTACTAACTCTGTAAATATTTCAGCAATACTATACAACACTTCCTGCAATTCTAATTTTGGATCTTGTAGTTTTTCGTTGTGTTTGATTGTTGAAATAAGATTCAGAATTAGAGGATACGCACGATGAGTTTCTCCAGCGAAACAAAGCAAACAATCTCTTCGGGGTAATTCAAAAAGTTTAACTCCATGATTCCATTTTTCACCACCAGTCAAAGTGCTATCAGTAGCGAAAACTAATTCTTCACTTTCCTGCACTTCTCTTATCCAGGCAACGCAAAGTGTCATATTACTTTTATTTTTCCGGTTACAACTTCCGAAATAAGAGCAATTCTGTATTCATGCATCAACTCTATTTCTTTTTCAATTTTTGATATGGTATTGTCAATGCGTTCGGTTTCAGTTTTGATATGCTTGACGATATTGTTTTGTTCATGCAGTGATGGCATCAGCAACTCAATATTAAAAAGATTTTCTGCCGTCAATTTTGGTTGAGCAGAACCTGTTACCCAAATTGTGTAATCAATGCTTTCAAGTAAGTATGTGTAATAATTAATATCCCCTTCTTTCGGTCTTAGAATATGTGCATGATTATTTACCCAAAACTTTCCAGTTACTTTAAACGCAAGAGCTGTGCTTCTTGTTAAAAGATTTGCCCCATCTTCACCTATGAGAATGTATTCTCCATCAAAAAGGTATTCAGGAACTTTATCAATTACTCCGGAAGCTCCATAATAATCATAAATTTTTTCTCCGCCACCTCTTTGGTCTCCATTCAAAGGTACTCGGATTGAATCAAAACCATTCATCATATACTTCAACTTCTTTCTTTCCCAATTTTTTCCTTTTCCGCTAACAGCTTCATTAATGATTGCGATTCGTTCTTCTTTGAACAGATCAATGAGTTTCTGTTTGTTGGAAATGAGTTTGTATATCTGTGCGGTTTTTTTATCTAAAAAATTAACCAATGTTTCAATTTCATTTTCACCAGGAAGAGGAATGAAGATTTCTCCAACGGTATCGGTATTCAGATTTAATTGCGTTCCCCATTTTCCCAATCCTTGATAAGGAAGTCCTGTAGTGAAAATGTAATAGAGATATTCTGGATTTATTTTCAAATTTGGGAACCATACAAAACCATCATGAACGCAACATTTAATTTTTGTGATAATTGGTTTGCCGACAGTTCCTGCTATGCTTAAAACAAAATCTCCTGGGTATCTTTTTACACTTAATGAAGCACCTAATTCAGAAAGTGTTTGTGTAGTGCTTTCTAAATATCTTTCACTTGCGGTAACATCAGCAATTCGAACCCAACCAAATTCACCATTGTCATCAAAATATTTTGGATCATCGATTGGTCTAGGGGATGCTCCTCTCTTTACATTAGAGAGTCTTTTAATTCTAAAGTAATCCCAATGATATGGAATATCACCAATCCACTCAATTCCTGTAGGTTTATATTTTTCGTAACGGTTCATTATAAAAAATGAGGGAATAAATTATTTTTCTCTCTCTAAAAACTTCACTGCATTTTCTCTAAAATCGTCAAGTGATACAAATTGTTTATCGCAGGCACTGGTAAGTCGGCTTTGGTCTTTTTTGGCAAGCTTTGTAAAATCTTCGTGTACAATGTAGCTTCTAAAATCGATATTCAATTTTTGGTATTCAAGACAACAAATGGTAGCTAACCGTGCCTTAGGTGTATCTTTCACTCCAAAAAGAAAAACAGGATACCCATTAGGATGAAAAGCATAATCGGCTTCAAGATCGTCTCGTTCTTTAAGCGGTAACGCTTTTTTTTCGGGCTTGTAGGAACTGAGTTCAGCGTAAATATATTCGTCCAACTGTTCGTAGAATAAACTTTCAATCACTTCGCGTTTAAAAAAACGCATGGAAGAAACCTTACTTATGCCGGTTGCAAACTGAAGGATGGAAGGATATAATTGCTCATCGTTGGCGGTAATAAAAATGTTTCCGTTTTCTTCGCTCAACCCGTTTTCTGAAATAATTTTCTGAAATATTTTTTCTTTGTTTTCGGTATCCACATCATAGCTATATGAAAGTCGCATGAGTGCCATAGCATAATCCGAAATTTTCCAATGCCCGTTTTCCTGCTGCAAATAAATTTCAATCATGTCGCCGTCCTCGTGATACAGGGGGAGAAACAATTGGTAAATACCCGGTCGTTTTTCATTTACCTGAAGGCGACCATTGAACTGGTCTTTTAAATATTCTGTGATTTGCTCAATCATGGTTTAATCAAATAAGGTTAATTCCTTAATAGGAAAAATTGAATTGATGTCCCCTTGAATAACATTTATGTAACAAACAAAGAAACGAAATGCTTCGTCAAAAGTTGTGTATCCTGTAGTAATTTCAATTGTACTGTCTTCTTTTAATCCATTCTCAATATTTTGCTTAGTAGCTTTGTGGATATGGTAATGTACGTGATGCGGAAATTGTACGTGTTCACCATGAGGCCCGTTGCAGCGTATAATTTCGTAACTGCCTTTTTCATGCTTTGGAAAATAAACAAGGCCAAAAGAAAAGTTTTCATTGAACATTGCATTGTATCTTCCGAAGGCTGTAAAAAAATATTTTTCATCTATGCTCTGCAATTCAAAGCCTATGCGATAATTACCCTTTTCCAATTTCCATGAAGTAGGTTCTTTTATAATCCGTTTTGGACAACGAATCAATTCATCAATTACGTTTTGGTCAATATCCATAGATTTTTTATTTTATTACCTCTTTAATCATTCCTTCCGTTTCTTCTTCCAAAGCCAAAATATCTTTTCGTATATCCAGCAAACTTCGTAATGGTTTGTAGATATAAAAATATTTTGTGAAATTGATTTCATAGCCAATTTTGGTTTTGCTGTGGTCAATCCATGCATCGAGTAGGTGTGGTAACACTTCGCGTATAAAATACTTTTCCACATCTTCCTTCAATGGCACATTTTCAGAATCCCGTAAGTCAGCATCTGCCATTACATTTCCTTTTTTGTCTAATATAATTTTCCCCTTTTCATTTCGACTGGGTCGTTCAACTGTAATTCTATGGTAACCAAAATCATCGTTGTCAAAGATCTTGCAGTAAGACGTTTCTTTACCTTCACCATAAATTTCAGTAATACGTTTTATGGCTTGTTCATGTATTTCTTTTCGTTTGTTGCCCAAACTACGAAGCATTTTGCTGTAAAACGGATTGTCTTTATCATCTTTGTCGCTGCCGGTTGCATTTATCAATTGCACTTTACCTTTCCGTTCTTTTTCTTTTCTGTCGGTTACAATCCAGATGTATGTGGAGATGCCGGTGTTGTAAAACAACTGGTCGGGCATTGCAATAATGGCTTCCAGCATATCGTTTTCAATAATCCATTTACGAATGTCACTTGTGCCGCTACCAGCACCACCGCTAAAAAGAGGGGAACCATTAAACACAATTCCAATTCTGCTGCCTCCGGCACTGCGTTTCATTTTGCTAATCATGTGTTGCAGAAAAAGAAATGAGCCGTCACTAATAGCGGGAAGTCCTGCCCCAAATCTTCCAGCAAAACCTTTGTTTGCGTACTCGTCTTTAATTTGCTTCTCAGCTTTTTTCCACTCAACACCAAACGGTGGATTGCTTAACATGTAATCAAAAGTTTCATCTTCCAACCCATCTTGTGTAAAACTGTTTCCAAACTTTATGTTGCCTGGGTTTTGTCCTTTAATCAGCATATCCGATTTACAGATGGCATACGATTCAGGATTGAGTTCCTGTCCGAACACTTCCAACTTTGCATCAGGATTTAATTCGTGCAGGTATTCTTCTGCAATGCTCAACATACCACCTGTACCGCAAGCAGGATCATATAGCGTTTTTACAATTCCTTTCTTCCGGAGAATGTCTTTATCATTTACGAAAAGTAAATTCACCATCAGGCGAATTACTTCTCTTGGTGTAAAATGTTCACCTGCTGTTTCATTACTTAGTTCTGCAAACTTCCGGATGAGTTCCTCAAAAATGTAGCCCATTTCCAACGCGCTTACATTTTTAAACATGTCACCTGCTTTTGCAAACTTTTCAATAATCATGTAAAGTAAATCGTATTCGTCAAGTTTCTTTATCTGGTCGTCAAAACTGAAATAGTCAATAATTTCTTTTGCACTGATTGAAAAACCGTTGAGATAATTGCGAAGGTTCGCTGCAATGTTGTTGTGGTCTTTTGCCAACTCATTAAAATCAAACTTGCTGCGGTTATGAAATTTTGCTTTGGCAGCATTGTTCAAAATTGGTTCAAGTATTTCGGACTTTTTGCTTTTGTTGACTTCATATACTTCCAATACCTTCTTCTTTGTCGGTTCTAGAACGAAGTCAAGCCGTCTAAGAACGGTCAATGGTAAAATCACTTTGCCGTAGTCAGCTTGCTTGTAATGGCCTCTCAATAAATCTGCGATACTCCAAAGGAAATTGGCTTTTTCTTTAAAATTATTCATTCAATTCGATTGTAAATAAATTAGTGTTCCAAGATAAATTTGAAAAATGATGTCTTACCTATGATCTCCTGCAATTTGTTCAGGGTTTTGGTTGGTCACTTACTGGTCTTATGAAATGGTTTGGTTAAAAGTAAGGAAATATTTGATAATAGAGAAAACTGGTAATGCTCTTGCCAACTCTTTATTAAATGGCCGACTTTCAGGGAAGCTTACATTATCAACAGCAAAGGCCAATCAAATTCATCGATTGGCCTTGTGCATTTGTTTGGGGCAGCTTATTAAAAGCTAGCGGAAAGGAAAGCTTCCGGGTAATTAAACAGGGCTGGCAAGCGGAGTTACCGGAGCAGCCTTGCCCCTTCCTGAATAATCAACAATGTTCCGGGCATTTTTGTAAGCATTGAAAAAATTGGGTTGGCTAAACTGGTAGGGTTCTACCAGCGCATCCATTTGGTCTTTCAAAAGTTTATCCTGGGCTTTGAATACCCCGTCTATATTTCCTGTTGAGACTTTTGAAACGGAGATGGCAACCCTGCGTTTTGGAATAGCCAGTTTGAATTCGGAAAGCAGCCGCTCCATCTTCGTGAACTCTGCCTCACCAACAAAGTATTTGGCAAGATCGGTTTTGAGCGGAAGGGCCAATCCAATTAACAGCGACCCAATGTCGAACAAGACGGAATCCGGTGCGGTTTTAAGTTCTGAAGGTTTGTAATCGGCCTTGGTCTTTAATTCGACATTCCTGGTTGAGGTGGCATTTGCCTTCAAACCGGCCGAAAAGAGTAAAATTGTCTGGATCAGCTCTTCCCGCAATCCGCTTTTGTTCTTCGTCAATCCCGTACTGTCTGCCTCCTGTACCTGACGGTTCTGGTTAATGACCGTCTGTCCGGCCTTTAGTAACTGCTGTGCCACAAAGAGGTCACCCTCCGTACCGACATGTTCTGAATGAGTGTCAAGAACCAAATTGACAGCCTCATACATTCTGAATTTGTTCAACTGTTTTTTGTTCATGATAAAAAATTTAAGGGATAAATAATTGTATTTCATATCCATGCAATAGACTCAAGCAACCATTACAATGGATATTTACCATAAGTTACGGAAAAAAAACGAGAAGAACGAATGAAGAAATCTACATGTTTTGGACTAACGGGATGGATTGGATTACCTTTTTCAGCCTACTGCAGGCTTCTGGGTACCCTCAAAAGACTATTTTTTACTGTTAATACACTTCCGGTGACCGTCAGAAGCCTTCCGGCAATCGTCAATGCACTTCCGGCGATGTTCAAAGCACATCCGGTGACCGTCAGAGGGCATCTGGTGATGTTCAATGCACGTCCGGTTACCGTCAATGGGCATCTGGCGATGTTCAAAGTGCTTCCGGTTACTAAAAACTCTCTTTTGCGCCATTTCCCGGTCTATCTTCTCTACGGAAAGGAGGAAAGAAGACCCAGTAGATTCCTCCGAGTGAGGCGAGGGCCGATATAAGATATGTCATAAAACTCAGGGCGATGGAAAGCTCATTGTCAAGATGCAGATATTTCGCACCCAACAAAAATACCACTTCCCTGGCGCCCAGTCCTCCAATGGTTATTGGCAGCGCAGTGGCAATGGTTGAAAAGAAAAATAAAAACAGGTATTCTGAAATATTGTCATATTGGTGAAATGCATTCAAAATAAACAATGCCGAAAGCAGTTGCATCAACTGCAAGACCATCGACCAACCGAACAATCCGGCGTGTATGGGCAGAAAGCTTTTAAGAAAGAACCGGAGAACGAAGTAATAGAGGAGGTATAGGAAAGGAATACCCAACCAACCGATCCAACCAATCTTGAACTCATCTCCTGAGATATAGTAAAGCACAATGGTAATCATTCCAACGGCCACCAATCCTGAGATCCTGTTGACCAACATTGCACCGATGTTCTTTTTGACTCCGTTTTGCCGGTATTTGTTGACGAGATAAACTTTGATCCCGTCACCACCAATACCGCTTGGAAGAAACAGGTTGTAGAACAATCCCAGCCAGAACAATTTGAGGTTCAGTACCGGGGTCAGGTGTGCTCCCGTACTTCTGAAAGAGAGATTTTGCCTGAATCCGGACAGGACAAATGATGAAAACAAAAACATCGCGGCAACCAACAGAAGCCATCCGTTTGAGGTCGAAAAAACTTTCAAAACCTCTTTGAAGGAAACATTGTGGAGTACCCAAAGAATAGCTGCTGCCGAAACAACAAACTTTAGAAAATTGAGGAGATACTTTTTTACCTTTTCTGACACGCGAATCACTTTAATTCGAACCGGCACCAAAAGTACAATTTATCAGACTCGTATAAAAATCTTTTGTTTGTACAGAAAATAGCAGATATACCACAAGGTAAACCATACCAAAGTGGAGACAACTATTTCTATGCCAAGTTTTCCACTCCATGTGAAAAAAAGAGGAACGAATGGTTTGTATATTTTGGAAATCAATTCATTACCGCCGATGTGCGCGAAGAGATAAATGAAAAGCGGATTCATTCCGACAATGGCGAAAAACTTTGTTCCGCGCCTGAATTTCAACATATCGATCATCCAATAGCTGACGGCGAGCCCAATCATGGCAAACCCTCCGCTGGCAATAACAAAGGAAGGGGTACAAATTCTCTTGATAATCGGAACCAATGGATCAAGGGCAAAACCGATGGCCACTCCAATGATACCGGCTACAAGCATGGTCTTTACTTTCTTGGCGGGTGTCCAATCATTCATCAGGATCATTCCGGCAATCACGCCCCAAATGGTGTGGGCCGTAGTTGGGATTGCATTGAAGGCTACCCAGTGGCCACTGTTCATCCCTCCCAGAAGTGTCACATCAAACCAGGTACCGAAATTGTGGTCTGCCACAAAAGGCTGGTTGTAACCTTCAACAGGCCAGAACTGATAGAGCAAATAGGAAAGCAATATCATGGCAAAGGATACCAAAAGTTGCCATTTTACAGCTTTTCTCATGACCAGGAAGGCTATCAGATAGGTTACGGAGAGTTGTGCCAATACATTGGTCATGCGGAAACCAATCTTACCGGGACCAATACAATAAAGCGCCCATCCCAGGAAAAGCAGCCAGAATGATCTTTTCAAGGCAAAACGGAAAGTGGTATTCCAGCTATCCCCCCTGTTCCAGCGTCTGGTAAATGAAAATGGCATTGAAACGCCTACAATAAACATGAAGAAGGGCTGAATAAGGTCCCAGAAATGCAAACCGTTCCACGGATGATGACTCAATTGGTTCCCTATGAATGAGACAATTGTCCCATCAAAATAAGGATTGGACAGATTGCCAAAAAGTTCTGAAAATTCGCCAATAAGCAGGAACATGGTTATTCCCCTGAAAAAATCGATCGAGAGAATTCTTTCATTCTCGGAAGAAAGTTGAGCGGAGTTTGTCATCCTTGAGTCAGTTGGTGTAGTTAAAATCATCGCTAGAGAAGACCAAATTTATGTTTTATTTTGGTAATCTCACTGATTTTTTAATCTCTTTCAAACATTGATTTGTCGGCTCCGCAGATGGGACAAGTCCAATCATCAGGCAAATCTTCAAATTTAGTGCCCGGTTCTATCCCCGAAATGGGGTCGCCCTTCTCAGATTCGTAGGTGTAATGACAAAGCTGACATTGCCACAACTCATTTTCAAATACCTTTTGCAGAATTTCACCTTTGATTTGCGACTTTTCAACATAGGTAGGGGCATTTTTTGGGGAAAATCCTTTCATCACCTCCCGGTAATAATTGTAGGTCAATGGTTTGATATCCAAATTGATTAAATCAGAGGCAATTGCTTCCCCAATGAAAAGAAGGTGGGTTCCTACATCGAAGGTATCCGTTATTTTACAGTCGAACCATGCCACACAAGAGTCGGTAACGATTGGTGATCCTGTTTCACCAATAAAATAGTTTACCCCCCTGAATTTATCGATCTCTTTGCCGCTTCTGTATCCAAAATCCCCGATCAAACCGGTTGACGCCTGCTCTCCCAAAACAGAGAAGGCGAAAGCGCCACTTTTTTTCATGATTTCGGAGGTGAAATTATCTTTGTTACAACTGATTCCAAACTTTGGAGGATTAGCGGTTACCTGAAAAACGGTATTGGCAATATATCCGGCTTTGGTATCCTGGAACTTCGAAGATACCATATAGAGTCCATAAGAAACCTTAAAAAATGTCTCAAAATTGATCATGATAAGAATCTGTTTTTAAATGAAAATTAGGTGACTTAAATATAATCTAAAAAGTTCTTATTACAGCCTTATTTTTTGAAATCATCACAAAAATTAGTTAGAATTTTTATTTACAGCCTTTTGCATTATGAACAACTTCTGTTTTTGTGTTATACAACATATTTCAAACGAAAGGATAATTTTTAACTTTGTTCGTTATCGTACACGGAATAATTGAGACTAACATATATTCATTTAAAAACTTAAAAAAACATGTCTGACAGAAGGGAGTTTATTCAAAAATCGGCTGTAGGCGCTACCGCATTAACAGTCGGAGGCCTTACCATGAGCTCTAAGAGTTACGGCCGGATCATTGGTGCCAACGACAGGGTAAATGTAGCTGTGATCGGCTTTTCTGATCGTTTTAACAGCGCTTTGTTTCCCAGCTTCAACGATCACGCGAAAGCCCAAAATTTTCAATTTGTTGCCCTTTCGGATCTCTGGAACAAAAGGAGGGAAGACGGAAAGGCCTTCATGAAAACAAAAGGCGGATGGGATGTTGAAGTATGCCGCAACAACGATGAGTTATATCAACGTAAAGACGTTGATGCGGTAATCATCAGTTCTCCGGATTTTGCGCATGCTTCGCACCTTGCAGAGGCAGCAAATCACAAGAAAGATGCATACTGCGAGAAACCTTTCGCAGAAACAATGGAAGATGCCAGGGCAGGATTGAACGCTTGTCATAAAAACAATACAGTTGTTCAGATAGGATCGCAGAGAAGAAGCACCGCCAATTATATTGCGGCAAATGAGTATTTAAGATCAGGTAAATTTGGGGATATCGTGATGGTCGAAATGAGTTGGAACGTGAACCAACCCGGCCGTTGGAGAAGGCCTGAAACTGTCAAACAACTCAAAGAAGCCGATACTGACTGGAAACGGTTCCAGTTAAACCGCCCGGAAGCAGCCTGGGATCCAAGAAAATATTTGGAGTTTCGTCTCTTCTGGCCGTATTCCTCCGGGATACCCGGACAATGGATGTGCCACCAGATTGATACCGTTCACTGGTTCACAGGCCTGGCCCATCCGCGCAGCGTTGCAACCAACGGAGGTATTTACCAATGGAAAGACGGCAGAACCAATGCGGATACCTTGACTTCAGTTTTTGATTACGGCGACGACAAAAAGGGTTTCCAGGTGGTCTACACTTCCCGGTTCAGTAACAGTGCCGGTGGTACAAAAGAGTTGTATTACTCCAATGGCGGTATGTTGAACCTGGATACCAACAAAGTAACCGCGGAAGGCGGATTGCGTGAAAGGGAAGCCAAAGAAATGGGAATGAAGGCCAATCTGCTCGAAAGCTTTGAATTACCGCAAGTTGCCATGGCAACAGGCGCCGATACCAGCAAAGATCCTTCGACCTCCGCACACATGCTGAACTGGATGCAGTGCGTAAGGTCCCGTGAAAAAACCCATGCACCTATCGAAGCCGGTTACAGTCATGCTATTGCGGTCATCATGGCAAATGCAGCTTATCGGACCGGATTGCGCGCCACTTTTGATGAAAAGCTTCAGGAAGTAATTTGCGGTGGAAAAGTCTTCAAATACTAATCTTCCGTATGTTATAAAAAAAAGCCCTTGATATCTTCGAGGGCTTTTTTTTATCTGCAGGCAAATGTCAGTTCTATCATTCTAAATACTTTGGCATTGTTCTTCTGGTCTTTCAACCCGGTCTGAAAGAAAATCAGATAGGTCTTCTCCGAGCAATTGAAACAGTAAATTGTTCCGGAAACCTTAATTCCTTTTACCACAGATTCATAGTCCGCTTTTCGGGCGTCCATACTGCCAAAATTGCAACTTTCAATTGCCGTGAATTCAATTCCGGACTCCTGATAGATGGCCTCCTCTTTCATGTTTTTCTCTTGTACCAAAAGTGATTTTACCGGATTCCCAACATTGTTGATGGTAACCAGGCTGAATAGTCCGGTGGAATTTTTTTTGGTACTCTCGGCAGAATAATAATACCCCTTGTTAGGTAGGGTTTCATCCGAAATGGTTTTCCAGTCTATTGGTATAGAAAATGATACGCCATTTTTTAAATAATTGAACTGTTTCTCCTTCGCATACAGTCCCGGAATGGTTAGGAGCAGGATAAACACAAAAAGTGCAATTTTACCTTTTGTTAAAATTGAATCAAAAGGTAAAATCGCACCTGATCCTGAAAGTTTTTCAGTCATTACTCGACTGTTTTAAAGTGATCCTTGTTTTTCTCGATAATCAGACGGTACCACCAATCAGGGTAGGAGGGATGCAAAGGCTGAGCGGGTTGTTTACCATATTCATTACGCTCAAACTTCCCGTCTTTTTCCTTCATGACATTGCCATCCTTGTATTTAATCATCAAATAGTGGCTCAGCTCTTTCCATTCTTTTACCGTGGTCTCAACCTGGTTGACGGAGTAGGCTGTCAAACTCTTGATTGCACCTGCTTTGTCCCCTTTGTTCCAGGATGCCAGGGCTTTTTGGTCAACAGCGCCAATTCCGTTGATAAACCCTTTTTCCTTGCGGGACTGAACTTTTTGGACATCTTTGATCATGTCGTCATAACGGAGATAGCAAAAGTTCGAAACAGTATTGAAGATCCAGAAGGCCGAAGTATCCGACCAGGTCAGGAAGTCACCATTTCCAACTTTGAGTGAATTTGGCACTTCGGTGATACCACAGTAAACTGGCATATAACAGGTAGAGTAGGTATCATCTACGCCAAACCAAAGTACGCCGCCAATTGGATCAGGCAGGGTCGGACGACATTGTGCCACGAATGAAAAACCGGTTTGCTGTGTTGAGATAGCTCGTTCATGGCAATAAGAAACTGAATCAACTTTAAATCCCATCGGGCGCCAACGGTAGGGAAGAATATTAGGTCCGGCTCCCGGATCTTTGGTCATATCCAGTACCGTTCCTTCAAAATGATCGCGCATCATTCCCATTACATTTTCAACAGAGAGAAGAGCATCCGGTTTGATCCAAAGAGGAATCCGATTGGTCGCGTACCCGTTTTTGTCGTAGGTAATCTGACCCATCACATATTTTTCATACTGCCCCATGGATTTGTTTACCTTATTGAAACCTGCCCAAACACGGGAATCGCAAAAACGGGCACCTCCAAATTCAACGGGTGCGTAGGTATCAGAAAAACTAAATTCACTGTCGGAACCTTTGAACCAACCCTTTTCCCTGGCAAAAGTGATTACATCCGGTGCGTAAAGGCACTCTTTTGCATTGTCCTTAGGGAATTGGGTAATCCTGGCCTGATTGGCATGCCCTGAGATATATCCGTCCGGAATTTTTAAAGCAACCCATACTGCACCCTTCTGACCATCACCCTTTCCAATCATCTCAAGAATCCAAACTTCTTCTTTATCGGCAATAGAGAATGATTCCCCGCTGGAGGCATAACCAAAATCTTTGACCATGTCAGTCATCACTTTAATTGCCTCCCGGGCACTCTTTGCACGCTGCAAAGTCAAATAAATCAGACTTCCATAATCAACTATTGCACCTGCCTGTGAAGCAAGCTCTTTTCTGCCGCCATAAGTTGTTTCTCCAATGGCCAGCTGGTGCTCATTCATGTTTCCAACAACCTGATAGGTATGGGCTACCTGTGGTATCTTTCCCATAAACTTACCGGTATCCCATTCATTCACATCAACCATGGTTCCGGCTTTGTAATTGGCAGTCGGCCAGAAATAAAGCTCTCCATAAAGCGTATGCGAATCGGCCGCATAGGTAATCATTGGTGTTCCATTGATGGTTGCCCCTTTTGTAATCAAAAAATTGGTACAACCATTTACATGGTTAAATTGTATTATACTGAAGACTAGCGCAATAAATACTCCGAATTTTCTCATATTGTTAAATTATTGATTGTATTAATACCTTTGGAACCATCCATCCGCCTGAAGGCAGACCCTATTTTTAATAATGATCTAAAAACAGACGAACATTACTTAATTGAATTCACTTCCGACAAAAATAAAGAATATGTTCATTCGATAAGGAAGTGAATTCCTGCAAAAGGCTTTTTTTTAATGAGTTTTATCATAACCCTACAAGTTTTAAAGATAAAAACCCGCCTTGTAAACAGCTATGTTGTTTCTTTCATCTTTTACTGTAAGTTGCAGTTTGTGTAACTTGCCAGTAACAATCCTTTTCCTGTCAATAACATAGGCTAACGTAGCAGTTTTTGCGTCATATTCAAAAAGCGCCCAATTTCCATCTATTTCACCTTCGTAGCCGGATATTCCTGATAAGTTATCTGAGATTTTAAATTCAATTTTTTGCTGATTGAGCAAAGTCTTGTTATCCCTGATGCTAAGGGCCTGGATCTTTGGTGGAATGGTGTCCAAAACGACAGCAAAATTGCCAAAAAACCTGGGAGTGGCTGTCACCCAACCGTTTTCATATGCACCACCTACAGGTGACAGGCCTCCTTTGGGTTCAACGAGAACCACCAGGGCCTTATTTTGCTTGTTTGATGGAATCCCATTCGTCTTAATCGACAATAAATACGGTTTATGTACAGGAACATAAGGGTAATGAATGCCTTGAATTTCGGAGTAATACTTGCCTGTTTTTGGTTCAGAATGATACACGAACGGAAGGTTATCATAGAGCGCTCCCTCCGGAAGTTGAACCATCACCTCATCATTCCCGAATTGATTTGGCTGATCGAATGGGAATAACTTTGTTTCATTATGTTTTGGCTCAGGAAGTTGAAATTTTTTAGATAACAATTTAAATGAAAGGATATTTGCATTTCCAAATGCATCCGCTACGACTATTTTAACCGTATGAACTTTACCATCCGTGATCTTCAGAATTCCCCTGTTTGAATCGGTCTGATAGATATCCATTTTGTTGCCTGGCTGAAGATACAACCTGTGAATCCACCTTTTGCTTTTGATGAGTTCCTCATAATCTATGTGGCTATTGACGTATCGTCCCTGGTCAAAAGCAAGGTGATCCAATTTGAAGGAAAAGGCAGGTACCTGGTCCAGAAACATTTCTGCCGAATAGATACCGCATTTCGAACCCGTTCCATTAAAATCATCATCGGCTTGAAATCCCAATCCGATATCTCCGAAGACTTCGATTGGCTGATTATTTTTCAGGCTACTGGTTTTTCCTTTTGATATAGTTTCGATCTGCAGTTTTTTAGCGCTTTTGTTTACTGAACTTTTGGATGTGAGCGGATAAAGGTAGAGTGAAGTAATCCTGGGGGCACTCTTGTTGGGAATGGCAGAAAGATAAAAGAGTGGGTTTTGTGGTTTTTCTGACCGGGTATCCCTGATCTCGAAATGGAGGTGTGGTCCACCTGAACTTCCGCTGTTGCCGGAATATGCAATGATATCTCCTTTTTTATACGACAATAAACCTGCAGGAATTGTGAGATCAACGGCAAATTGCCGCAGGCGGTATTGCTCCTCAATCACATAGGATTCAATTTTGGGATCAAACCGGGAGAGATGTCCATAAACCGTCGTATGACCGTCTGGATGCAATAAATAGAGGGCATGACCATAACCAATTGGCGAAACCGATACCCGTGCTATAGAACCCTCTTTGACAGCGAAAACGGGTAATCCTATTTGACCGGCAGTACGAAAATCCAATCCGGTGTGAAAGTGGTTTCTTCTCAATTCCCCAAAGCCTCCTGAGAATGAAATCGGAATTTTTACGGGGGTTAGGTACCCTGACTCTCTTTTTATCTGTCCGCTTGCTCCATTTAACATTAAAAACAGGAGCGATATTGCTATTGAAAATCTATACATGTTTTAAACTGAGATCTATGTGGCTAAAGTAGCAAACTTTGCCTCAAGCGGCGATATTGGAGGGGGTAAAATTTTGGTATATTGAATTTAATGTTAACTTTGTGTCAGTAATCCTTGAACATGACAGAGCGCGAAACTCTTTTATTACGAGAATTTAAAGAAAGACTCGACCAGATGATTGGCCTGCATCAAAAGATGAAAGCCGGGCATCAATTGCTCAAAGAAGAGAATAAGCGGCTGGATGAGCAGATCAATTTATTGACCATTTCCAATCAGGATGTGACCAAGAAATTAGAGGATTTGAAGTTTGCTAAATCTTTAGCTGGTACGAATGAAGATTCGCATGAAGCTAAAATTAAGATAAATAGATTGGTGCGGGAAATTGATAAATGTATTTCACTTTTAAATAAGTAATCCGCCTGCTATGGATGATAAACTTTCGATCAACATCAATATAGCCGATAGACTGTATCCGCTTCGGATCGAAAGAAAAGAGGAGGAGAACATCCGGAAGGCAGCGAAGATTATCAACGATAAAGTAGTTCAATACAAACAAAGATATCCTTCAAAAGACATTCAGGATTGTCTGGCGATGGCAACTTTACAGTTTGTAATTCAAAAATTTGACAGCGAGAAACAGGTCGGGTATTCGCCCATCGTTGAGGAATTGGAACGTATGAACGACTTTTTGGCAGAGTTTTTAGAGAAGGAAAAGACAATATAATTTAGTCAAATATTTTTACCGCATCTTATTCTCTTTCATTGGTTTATAACCTATTGAAGAGATTGGGGTTGCGGTTTTTTTAATTTAATAATTTTTCAATATGGGGACAACAATTATAGTAGGCCTGGTGGCTGTTCTGGTTGGAGGGGCAGGATCCTATTTTTTATGGGATATCTTGCTTCAAAGTAAAAGCCGGAATTTGCTGAAAGAGGCTGAAGTTCAATCTGAGATTATCAAAGAAAAGAAGGCCATTCAGGCCAAGGAAAAGTTCATCCAACTCAAGGCAGATCACGATTTGTACATCAATGACCGTAACCAACGGATTATTGGTGCAGAAAATAAGCTGAAACAAAGGGAGGCCATTCATCTGCAGCGCAAAGAAGAGCTTCAGCGCAAGATCAAGGAATCTGAAATTGCCAAACAGGAATCTGATAGCTTACGCGACAGCCTTACCATTCAATTGGAATTGATTGAGCAAAAAAACGAGGAGTTGGAACGTCTTCACAAAAAGCAGATCGACCAATTGGAAGCGATGTCCGGAATTTCGGCTGATGAAGCAAAAATTCAACTGATTGATTCCTTGAAAAATGAGGCCAAAACTGAGGCAATGTCATACATCCAGGAGATCATGGATGAGGCCAAAATGAATGCAAACAAAGAGGCTAAGAAGATCATCGTAAAATCCATTCAGCGTGTTGCCTCTGAAACAGCCATCGAGAATGCTGTTACTGTTTTTCACATTGAAAGCGACGAGATTAAGGGAAGGATCATTGGACGGGAAGGTCGTAATATCCGTGCCCTCGAAGCTGCAACAGGAGTTGAAATTATTGTTGACGATACGCCTGAAGCCATTGTTCTCTCAGGTTTTGATCCGGTACGGCGCGAAATAGCCCGTCTTGCCCTTCACCAGCTGGTTACGGATGGCAGAATTCACCCTGCCAGAATTGAAGAGGTTGTAAACAAAGTGAAGAAACAGGTCGAAGAAGAGATTATTGAAACCGGAAAACGAACCACCATCGACTTGGGTATTCATGGAATGCATCCCGAATTGATCCGTTTGATCGGAAAAATGAAATACCGTTCCTCATACGGACAGAACTTGTTGCAGCACTCAAGGGAGACTGCAAACCTTTGTGCCATTATGGCTGCCGAACTCGGTTTAAATCCTAAAAAGGCCAAAAGGGCCGGACTCTTGCACGACATTGGAAAAGTTCCGGATGACGAACCGGAATTGCCTCACGCAATTTTGGGTATGAAACTTGCAGAGAAATACAAGGAGAAGCCGGATATTTGCAATGCCATTGGTTCTCACCATGAAGAGGTGGAAATGGAAACCCTATTGGCCCCGCTGGTCCAGGCTTGTGATGCCATTTCAGGAGCCCGTCCCGGAGCCCGGAGAGAGGCAGTTGAATCTTACATCAAAAGGTTAAACGATCTTGAAAACATGGCTTTATCCTATCCCGGAGTGACAAAAACCTATGCTATTCAGGCTGGTCGCGAATTACGGGTAATCGTTGGAAGCGATAAGATGACAGATGCCGAAGCCGAAAGTTTGTCGTACGACATAGCCAAAAAGATTCAGGATGAAATGACTTACCCTGGTCAGGTAAAGATAACTGTTATCCGTGAGACCAGAGCTGTGAATTATGCAAAATAGGTGAACAGCCTTGAACAGTCAGCAAAATAATTTGAAAGGCCATCCGGAAGGGTGGCCTTTTGGTTTAATGGCCTTCGAGCAAGGCCAATAAGTCTTCCGTCAACAAAAGTTTCTCCTGTTCACCTTCATTGGTATAGATCAGATACATCAGGTTTAAAAGCTTTTTGATCAGGCTAAGATCTGTTTCAATCCTTGTGACAACTTTGCCATATTTTTGAGACTTATCATACAAAAATTGCACCTCTTTGGGGCTTATAACAGAACCTCTGTGCGCAACATTGATGTAAAAGAGGTACTTGTCTGTTGAAGTGCCGAATGCCAGCGAAGCAGCCAGATTGTCCTCATAAACCAACAACAATTTGTTGGCTAGCATGATAGGGAATAAATCTAGATGGAGATTACGGGCTATGATCAGGTAAAGAATTGTCAGGGAATATACATTGCCAATTTTGGAAAAGAGAAGTTTGTCCAGGATAATGCTTTCCACATTGGGATTATCACTGTTCGAAATGTCAAATCCGTTGATTTTAAAAAGAATATGGTTGATAACAGCCACTTTTTCCAGCGAAGTCATTGATTCGGTAACCTCCAGCCATACTTCACGATAAATTTTTTGAATGCTGTTCTCGATTTTTTCTTTCGAAATGGTTGGATGATGAATCGAGGAAACCAAAAGCCAGCCATCAATCAGGGATCTGTTATCAGAGTTGATCCAGACCTTCATCCGATCCAGGAGAATCTCTTTTTTGAGATGGGAAATAATCTCCTCCAGTTTTTTTACATGTTCAATGGAATTGGCTGTTGAAAGGGATTCTTCCAGTTTTGGAAGCGCAGCGGCTCCCAATGAAAACAATTTTTCCTTTACTGAACCGAAGACCTGCTCATCCTGATCGTCCAGAAGAGAGATCAACGCATCTAATGTGGATACTGAAATTGTCATCTTATATTCGGTCAAGTACTTTTTGGACCAATTTTACCATCACCGGTTTGTAATCTTCATTTGCACTCTTCGAAACCCGATTGGCAATAATTATGCAGACTGTCAGTGCTTTGTGTCCCAGTAATTTGCTGAGTCCATAGATGGCTGAGCACTCCATCTCATAATTGGTAATTCGCTGATTCCCGAACCTGAAAGCTTCGATTTTATCGTTGATGAGCGGATCTACAATTTTAAGTCTCAATTCGCGTCCCTGAGGTCCGTAAAAACCAGGTGCCGATATTGTTACTCCAGGAGTAAACTCATTATCCACAATTTTATTAAATAGATACTGATCTGCTTCAACAACATAGGGTGAGGGAAGAAGCTTATTCCACTGAACAAATGATTTAAAGGATTCTTCAAAAGCGATATCCGAAACTTCCTCACGTCGCTCATAGAAATTCAATAATCCATCAAACCCGATCGCTTTTTTGGAAGCAAGAAAGGCATTCACAGGAATATCCCCTTGCAATCCGCCGGATGTACCAATTCGAATAATACTCAGTGACTTACGCTCATTTTTTATCTGTCTGGTGTGCAAATCAATGTTTACCAAAGCATCCAATTCATTGATTACAATGTCAATATTATCAGTTCCAATGCCTGTTGAAAGTACGGTGATCCTTTTGGAGCCATACATTCCGGTAGTGGAGACAAATTCGCGGTTTTCAGTTTCAGATTCAATTTGATCAAAAAATGCAGCAATCATCTTGACCCTGCCGGGATCCCCAACCAAAATGATATGATCGGCCAATTGTTCCGGTTTCATGTGAAGATGAAAAATTGTTCCATCGGGATTGATGATCAGCTCAGAAGGTTCAATTACTCTCATGACAATTATTTTGATGTAGTTCAAAGGTAAAAAAAAGTAGGATGATCCTGAATATTTTTAATTTTGCAGCGAATAAATATCAAGATATGATTCAAAGAATTCAAACACTTTACCTGATTGTTGCAGCACTTTTGGTAGCAGCACTTTTTTTTGTCCCTTTCGCTGAATTAACAGGACAGGATGGTGCACATTATCTGTTTAATATTTCAGGGATCATTGTGAATAGTAGCGACAGCAGTACAAGTCTGGATAATGCCTGGCCAGTATTGGTATTGGTATGTTTGAGTCTGATTATGGTAGTAATATCCATCTTCCTGTTCAAAAACAGAATAACACAAATCAGGATTTCCTATATCAGCATCTCCTTCCTGTTTGGGTTAAAAGCCCTAATGTACTACTACACATGGAGTAGCAACAATGTCCCGATAGGTGGTTTACATTCGGAAACCTATGCGGCGTTACCACTGATAGCAGCAATTTTGGTCTTTCTTGCTATCAGGAATATTAGGAAAGATGAAAATCTTGTCAAATCCATCGACCGTATCCGCTAAAACAGTTCTGAAAGTTTTTCTGCAATGGCCGAAAGAAATTGTTCGTCTTCCATTGTAAATCTATTTGATCTTTATTTCGTTCTCATAGGTGATTTTCTCACAGTAATAGCACTTCATCTCAATAGGTTTTTCGTTGATAATCTGAAATTTAGTGCTTACGTTCTCAGCATTTGTGATGCATTTTGGGTTGAAGCAACGTACAATTCCATTTACCTGTTCCGGGATTTGAACCACGCGTTTTTCGACCACCTCGTAATTTCGGATGATGTTAAGTTTGGCATGGGGAGCCACCAATGCAATTTTGTTAACCTCCTCATCTTCAAAGTACCGATTGGCAATTTTGATGATTGCTTTGGTTCCCATTGCCTTGCTATCGAGATTGTTACCAAAAGTAACCATGTTGTTAAACTCATCCAGTTTCAGTATTTGGATTACTTTAAATAGTGCTTTTGTGGGAATGTGGTCAATCACAGTTCCATCTTTTATGGCACTTACATTAAGTTGCTTTTCCATATGGTTTGAATTATCGGAGATTTAACAAGTGAGAGATGATTGCCATTCGCGTGAAAACACCGTTCCTGGCCTGTGTAAAATAGTATGCTTTAGGATTGCTGTCCACATTGGTATGGATCTCATTGATTCTTGGCAGTGGGTGCAATATTTTTACGGTAGGTTTTGTATTGGCCAACATCTCATTTTTAAGAATATAGACGTTTTTAACCTTCTCGTATTCAACCGGATCGATAAATCGTTCCTTTTGAACGCGTGTCATGTAAATGATATCAGCCTGGTTGATAATATCGTTGAACTCGAGGTGCTCAAAATAGCGTATTCCCATGTTGGAAAGATAGAGCTTGTATTCATCCGGCATCGCTAATTCGGGGGGAGCCACAAAATTAAAGATTGGATTCTTAAATTGGGACATGGCCATCAGCAGACTATGAACGGTTCTTCCATATTTTAGATCACCTACCATGAAGAGATTGATGTCATCCAACCGACCCTGTGTTTTCATGATGGAATACATGTCAAGCAACGTCTGGCTTGGGTGTTGGTTGGCGCCGTCTCCTGCATTGATGACTGGAACATCAGATACTTCAGCCGCGTAACGCGCGCTTCCCTCCAAGGGATGCCGCATGATGATCATGTCGGCATAATTACTCACCATTTTGATGGTGTCGTGAAGCGTTTCACCTTTTGAAACACTGGATGAATTGGAATCGGAGAATCCAATAATTTTTCCGCCCAAACGGTTAATTGCAGTTTCAAAACTAAGCCTTGTTCGCGTAGAAGGTTCAAAAAATAACGTGGCAATCACTTTTCCTTTCAACAAAGATTGACTGGGGTTCTCTTCAAACTGACTGGAAAGTTCCATAATCTTCAGATACTCCTCCTTGGAAAAATCTGTGATTGAGATTAAATTTTTTTTGCTCATGTTTGGTTGATATTGATTGTTTGTTCTATTCCTGAATTATTTTTAAGCCTTGATAACCCTCAATTTTAGCAATTTTTGATTCAACCTCTTCCAATCTGGCTGATCGTACTTTTATCTGAATGGTACATTTAAGATTAAATTGTGTGGTGACTATTTCCAGTTGTTCCTCTTTGATTAATTGCATCAGGTTGTTCATTGCGGCGTAATCAAACTGAATTTCCAGGATATGTTCAACACTTCTTGCAACGATCATTGCATTGGATATAGCATCGCTGGCTGCCTGTTTGTAGGCCTGAATGAGTCCGCTAACCCCCAGCAACGTTCCGCCAAAATACCTGACCACTACAAGTAGTATGTTTGTTAGTTGGTGTGACTGAATCTGACCAAATATGGGTCTGCCGGCTGTTCCTGATGGTTCGCCGTCATCATTGACACGATATCTTTCCTGACCAATCCCTAAACTCCATGCATAACAGCAGTGACGGGCCGAAAAATGTTCCTTTCTGATACCGGCAAGAATTTCCTTGATCGTCACTTCATCCTGAACAGGAAATGCAAAGGAGATAAACTTGCTGCCCTTTTCCTTGTACAAGCCTTCGGATGGATGATCAATGGATTGATAGGTGTCAGAAGCCATCTATGCTGCGATTAAAATACTGATATTAAATATTTTAAAATAAAAAAAGCAAACTTTTCAGTCTGCTTATGCGAAAATTACATTTTCAGTTTATTTTCTATTTCATCGATACTCAGCCTAAAATTTTTATCAATCTCTTTCAAGTTGGTGACTGTTCTGCAAGCATGAAGAACAGTAGCATGGTCTTTACCACCAATTTGCGAACCAATGGAAGCAAGCGAAGATTGAGTCAAATTTTTGGAGAAGTACATGGCTATTTGTCTGGCCTGGACGATCTCCCTTTTGCGGGTTTTGACAGAAAGGGAATCTACAGGAATACAGAAATAGTCAGATACAACTTTTGATATATAATCGATGGTTAACTCTCTTTTTGTGTTGTTGACCAGCTTATTAATCATCTTAATGGCCAGATCAAGGGTAATTTCCTTTTTGTTCAGGGTAGCCTGGGCCAGAAGGGAGATCAAAGCGCCTTCCAGTTCCCTTACATTGCTGTTAATATGGGATGCGATGTATTCCAATACCTCTTCAGAGATGATAATACCATCCTTATAGATCTTTTTCCGAAGGATATTCATCCTGGTTTCAAAATCTGGCACCTGCAGGTCCGCAGTAAGTCCCCATTTGAAACGGGAAAGCAAACGCTGTTCCATACCTTTCAATTCAATAGGGGATTTATCTGATGTCAGGATCAACTGCTTGCCGGATTGATGCAAGTGGTTAAAAATATGAAAGAATGTCTCCTGTGTTTTTTCTTTCCCGGCAAATTCCTGAACATCATCAATAATCAGAACGTCGATCATCTGATAGAAATGCAAAAAATCATTTCTTGAATTGTTTCGGGTTGCCTCAGAGAATTGAATGAAGAATTTATTGGCATTGACATAGAGGACAATCTTTTCGGGAAACCGCTCTTTTACCTCTATTCCAATGGCTTGTGCCAAATGAGTTTTCCCCAGCCCTGAATTTCCATACAGCATCAGTGGGTTAAATGCAGTTCCACCTGGCTTTTGGGCAACTGCATAACCAGCACTCCGTGCCAAACGGTTGCATTCACCTTCAATAAAATTATCGAACGTATTGTCTGATTTTAATTGGGAATCGATTTGAATTTTCTGGATGCCGGGAATTACAAATGGATTACGAATGCCACTCTCGTCAGAAGGGACGAGGGCAGATACCGGCTTATTTTTTAAGTTATTGTTTTGGTTGGTAGGCAATTTTATCGTGTACGGTTTATTATTGACACTGTTATTATTGTCTACAACCACATTGTATTCAAGTTTTGCTCCAGTACCCAGCTCTTTTCGTAAGGTTTTTCTTAAGATATCGATGTATTGCTCTTCCAGGTACTCATAAAAAAAAGGACTTGGAACCTGAATCGTCAAAATGTTGTTCTCCAGCTTTAAGGGAACAATCGGTTCGAACCAGGTTCTGTAACTTATGTTAGGAACGTTGTCTTTAATGATTCTTAAACAACTTTCCCAAATTGACACGTGATCTTTCTCCATCTAGGTTGCGGTAAAAAAGTAAAACTAAAAAAAAGTAATCAAGTTGAAGGCAAATAAGACAGACCACGATCAAAACATTTGTGCTTTACAGTTCATTATCTAATTTTTTATTAATCAGTCAAATATGTTAATAATAGTAGTTAATTGTCTGATAATCAGATTAGTAGAAATTTAATAGAGGCCAAAATGCTGATAGTATGATACTTCAATATTTTTAATACCCTTAAAATTTTTGATGTTTTATATTTTGGAGGAAGACAAAATATTTAAAAAATCAATCTTTTTTCGTTTGGTTAAATTAGTTAAAAAAGATTAACTCAAAATTACTTTGAACAAATTTTTAATGCTTTTTTCAGAGAAATTTCTTCTTTGTTCTGATAAGCTTTTAAAGTAGCCTGAGGAAAAGAGAGTTGCACTTTATTTAGAATGATTCTAATTTTATCATATGATTTATCTTCTCCGGCAAAATAAAGAAATTTGGATCTTTCTTTTAATTCCTCAATATTTTTAATCCCTTGAAATATAGATGATTCAAGAGGAATTTTAACATTTGAACTGAATAAAAAAACTTTAAAGTCGATATTTTCAATTGTCTTGTAAGTAGGTGCGGGAGCCAAATAAACCTCTTTTCCGAAGTTAACAGCAGAGATTTTCAGGTATCGGTGAGGATTTGTTTTCAGGTCAACCAGTAATCGGTTCAGATTTTCGCTCGATTCTGCCAATTGAGAATACAAAGTGGAATCTTTTACCAATAGTCCTAAGGTTCCATTTGAATTGTTGATATTCGACAGGATCGTTTCCAAACCGATGGCGGATCTGTTCAAATGGTTTATGGTGGATTTAAGTTCAGCCGGACTTATGGAATCACTGATGGTTGAGAACTTGTTTAATATCTTGCCCAACGCTTTTGAATCCTTGTTCAAATTTTCAGTGAGTTCTTTCAAGTTGATGATGCTAGCTGATAGATTTGTCTTTTGGGTGCTAACTACCTGACTTAAATCGTTCGAAATTTGTTCCAGATTTTCCATGGTAAGGCTAATCTGCTTAATACTCTTCTCTATATTTCTTCTGGATTCACTGTTAAGTAATAAAGAAACCCCTGAAACGATAGAATCCAATGATACAATTAATCGCTCAGCCTTGGCCTTTATTGGTGCAATTTGTTCAGTCACCTGGCTCATAAGGTCTGATTCAATTTTGGTCTTAATGGTATCGTTGTGCTGGTAAAATTGAGATGATTTACCCAGACTCAGCTTAACAACCTTTGAACCCAACAGATCACTGTTTGCTATTTCAGCAGTAGTGCCAACAGGCAAAGGAAATTTATTAAATACAGCTATTTTAACGATCAGGTCTCCCGACAGGTCATCATCGAAATAGATTTCCCTTACGTAGCCGATCTTTAATCCATTGAGCTGCACAACAGTAGATGCTTCAAGGCCACCGACATTCTTGTATCTTGCTATGTATACCTTTTCAGTCCTGAAGATATCACGCCCTTTCAGAAAATTTATCCCCCAAACCAATACCATAAAGCTGATAGCCAAAACAATACCAATTTTAGACGTTTTCGAAATTTTCACGGGTAAAAAGTTTATATAATATTATATCAAATCCCATTTATTACAAGAAGTGATGATTCGAATATGCCTCACAAAGGTAAAGAGGATTTAGATCATATAAAAACAATGAATTCATCGCCTTTATTTTTTCATCTGTTTCTTCCACACCATCCTGGTTTTGTTGTTCTCAATAAAGACGATAAAAGCATCAGGAAATTTCTTTGATACCTCTTCGTAATATGATTTTGTTGTTTGAAAAGAATCTGATTCAAAACAGAAATATTTATAATTGCCGTCTATGATCAACTCTTTGACGGGTGATATTCCTTTGAAGGCCTTGGAATCAAGACTTATTTTCCTGGAGAAAACCCCTATCTGTATGGCATAGGTAGCACCACTCTCAACAACTTTTTTTTCTGACTGTTTGTTTTCAACCTGAGTTTCGTTTTTTACTTCTTTGGACGATCCGACTGGGAGGTTATCTTTAGCATCCAACTTGTTCAGATAGTTTAACAATGAACCGTAGATAGAATGGGATATTTCTTCCCTGCCTTCATCTGTCAGAAGAAAACTGTTCTCTTTTTTGTTACTCAAGTAGCCCGTTTCAATTAAAACGCTAGGCATGGCAGTTTCGCGAAGTACCAAAAAGCCGGCCTGCCTGACGTCCCGGTCGTGTCTTTGAGCCACCTCTTTGAAATTCGACTGCAGGATGGTTGCAAAGCGAAGACTTTGATCCAGGTATGTGTCCTGAATCAATTCAAACATGATGTATGATTCCGAAAGATTTGGGTTAAAACCCTCATATCGTGTAGAGTAGTCTTCTTCCAATAAGATCACACTGTTCTCTTTTTTTGCAACATTCAGGTTGTCTTCTGTCCTGTGCAAACCGAGAACATAGGTCTCCGTACCATATATTTCAGGATTGCCACAATAGTTTGCATGGATGGAAATGAACAAATCGGCATTGGCCCTATTGGCGATTTGAGCTCTGTCCATCAAGGGTACAAAATAGTCGCCATCCCTGATGTAAACGACTTTAATGTTTTTTTGATTTTGCTTGATCAGACTTCCCAATTTGAGGGCAATGTCCAAAACAATGTTTTTTTCTTTGGCGCGCCCAACGATAGTTCCCGGATCTTTACCGCCATGACCGGCATCAATAACAACGGTTT
This sequence comes from uncultured Tangfeifania sp., assembly GCA_964358545.1. Classification (GTDB taxonomy): domain Bacteria; phylum Bacteroidota; class Bacteroidia; order Bacteroidales; family Prolixibacteraceae; genus CAINVV01. The sequence goes on from CAYHQN010000005.1 coordinate 49,757, forward strand.
TAATTGAGCCATTTTTCTTCTGGCCTTCAGCTCCAAAAAATGCAAATGAGGATATGATGATAAGGCAAATCCATTTTATACCTGAGATTCTCATTTTGCTGGCCATCACTCTTTTTATATTAAGCCTCATTTTCTGGTGTTAAACATATACAAAAATAGAAGATTAAATTATTTATCAGTGTACCCTTTTTGTCCGGTAGGATTTTTTACTTTTGCCACACAGGCCGGCAAACTGAAATTGGAATTTTAAAACGGTCTAACTCTATAGATTTGAGCACTATAAGATTTATAAAATATACTTTTTTACTGATTCTTATTTGGCAGTCACTTGTTTTGGCACAGGAACCGGTTACGAGCAAGAGTAGTATAAAAAGACAAGCAAATCCTTCTTTACTTTCCTCAAAAGGAAATAATACAAATGTAAGGGATTCATTAACAGTACTGAAGAAGGATTCAGTAGCCCTTGATTCTCTCAATCTCCAAAAGAACAACGATGATTTTGACGCCCAGGTAGATTATACCGCTGATGGGAAAATCCTGTTTTTTAATAGTGCCAACAAAATTTTTATGTATAAGAATGCGAAGGTTACATACAAGGATATTGAACTGACTGCAGATTATATTGAGTTAAATAAGGATAGTAATCTTGTACATGCAACAGGAAAACCCGACTCAACCGGAACGATTGTAGGTAAACCGGTATTTAAGCAAGGTGAACAGGAATTTGAAGCCGATGAAATTAAATACAATTTTCTTACCAAAAAGGGAATTGTATATGGCGTGGTGACGGAGCAGGAGGGAGGATTCATTCATAGTGGTAAAACCAAGCTGATGAACGATTCCACATACAATCTGAAAGACGGGAGATACACGACCTGCGATGCCGAGCATCCCCATTTTTATCTTCAAATGACCAAAGCAAAAGTGCTTTCAAACAAAAAAATAGTAACCGGACCTGCCTACCTGGTTATGGAGGACGTCCCTATTTACTTTTTATTCATTCCATTTGGTTTTTTCCCGAACTCCCCAACTTATTCATCCGGGTTTTTAATGCCTACCTATGGAGATGAAATTAACCGTGGTTTCTTTTTGAGGGATATGGGCTATTATTGGGCCGCTAACGATTATTTCGATGTTGCCCTTAGAGGGGATATTTTCTCGAAAGGGTCGAGGGGTATTAAGATGCACACCAATTATCGTCTGCGGTACAAATTTAGCGGTGGACTGGATATTAATTTTTACAAGAATGTCTTTGGCGACAAAGGGTTACCGGATTATAAAATTCAGAATGATTTTGCCATTACCTGGAACCATTCTATGGATTCGAAGGCCAGCCCTAATCAGTCTTTTAGCGCAAGTGTCAACTTTTCTACGAGTCAGTACGATCAAAATAACTCATACACAACTCAGAATTACCTCACCAATACGAAACAATCGAGTGTATCCTATACCAAGAGATGGGAAAACAGTCCTTTCGCTATGTCTGCCAACCTGCGACATTCGCAGAATAGCAGGGATACTACCATTAACCTGACGTTGCCACAAATGACATTTAATGTCAATCGACTCTATCCTTTTAAATCTAATAATTCTTCCGGGAAAGAGAAGTGGTATCAAAAGATTGGAATGAGCTATAGTTTTGACATGCAGAATTCAATCAATACCAAGGAGTATAAACTTATGCATTCAAATTTGGCAAGAGACTGGCAAAGTGGTGCGAAGCACAGTATTCCTATAAGTACCTCCTTTAAGTTAATGAATTACATAACAGTCAGTCCTTCTGTAAATTATAATGAGAGATGGTATACCAGTCAGATCAGAAAAGCCTATGATCCGGTAAAGAAGATGGTATATGTTTTGGATACTATCTATGGATTTACGCGTGATTTTGATTATTCAGTCAGTGTGGGTGCCTCGACTAAAATTTATGGAACTTTTTTGCCCCTAAATACCAAATCTAACATCAAGGGAATCAGGCACACGATGACCCCTACCATTAGCTTTAGTATGCAGCCCGATTTTAGTAATCCGGGCTATGGAATGTATGGGAATATTGAATATTTTGATGATAAAGGATACCCCGTTTCACTGAGATATCCTTACCATGAGGGGGCAATTTATGGAACGGCAGGAGCAGGAAGATCGGGTTCTATCGGTTTTAACCTTGGTAATATCCTGGAAATGAAAAGGCTGAACTCGAATGATACGACTTCGAAGGAGAAATATAAGATAGTAAAGCTGATCGACCAGTTGTCATTGGCTACCTCCTACAATTTAGCTGCAGATTCTCTAAACCTGTCCAATATTAATCTTACTGCAAGAACAAAGGTTGCAGGTATTGATGTTAACATGGGTGCTATCATGGATCCTTATGCCTTTGAAAATGGTCACCTGGTGAATGTATTTGAATTTGCACGAACCAAAAAATTGGCGCGATTAACCAGTGCCAATTTGTCATTTGGTTATTCATTCAAATCCAAATCAAAGGAGGATGATAAGAAATTGCAACCCGGTACCGGGAAAGATGGAAAACCCCTTGAAAAATCGGAAGACCAAAAAGTAATTGAGAATACCCGTAAAAATTATCCGGATATTCCTGAATATGTAGATTTCCGTATTCCGTGGGATCTTCAATTCAATTATAATTTACGTTACAGCAAGCCCAATCCTGAAGCAGCGCCAACCGTCAATCAAACTGTTGAATTCAATGGGAATATTGACATGACAAAAGGATGGAAGATCGGTTTCTCATCGGGTCTGGATATTCAGAAAATGGAGGTCTCATTTACCCAGTTCAATATCTTCAGGGACATGCATTGCTTTCAGATGTCCCTTAACCTTGTTCCTTTCGGATACCGCCAGAGTTACAGTTTTACCATCAGGGCTACGGCTGCCATGCTTCAGGATTTAAAATTGAGCAAGCGGGAGAGTTTCTACGACAGACAGCAATATTAAACCAAAAACATCCGACAAGACATAATGTTAAGTATTTTGGATTTTCGATTTTGGATTTTGGATTTCGCCATCGGGATAGTTTTCTGCTGATCTTTTGTGTAAACGGCATTCTTACAGAAACAGTTCACACCATTCTTCGAAACGCTTACTGTTTGATTTGCCGAATTTGGCTATTGCTTTCCGAACATCTGCCAGGGATTTTTCTTTAAGAATTGGAGCGCTTTTGGAGTAAAACTTATCAGCAAAGGCAATGATCTGCTCTTCAACCGATTCAGGAATCAAATCCCTTACCGGGAGGGGAAGTTTCTTTTCTACAATCTCCTCCTTTGAAATGCCTACACCAGTGTGCCTTTCACAAACCAATCCATGATCAGGAAATCCAAGAGTGGTTAAAAGTTCACAGCCAAGGTAACCATGCGCCAGATATGGATGGTCACCAAAGCAGTAGAGATCAGGCGCATTGGTCATAAATATTCCAATGTCATGTGTCATGGCTGCTTCTTCAATAAATTGGAGATCAGGATTCAGTTCGCTGTGTTTCAAAGCAATTTTCATGGCTTTCTCAGTCACAGCCTGACTGTGATTAAGAAGGATCAGGAAGGACTTTGACTTTGGTTTGTAATACTTTGAGATCAATGCAAATGAATCCATTGCCTTCATGGTAATTGGAAAAAAATTAAACAGATGAATTCCAGGGATAAAATAAATCAAAAATTTCCACATAAGTTGTTTTTAAGGCCTTCAAATTGCTTAGATTGACTGTTATTCGCTATTTTTAAGCAATATTTAGAATGGCTTGGTGACCATATCTTGTAGTATTCACTGGAGCCGGTACGTGCAAAGTACCCTTGATTTTAAACAGAGAAGTTTAACATGTTAATCATCAGTTACATAAAATAATATTTTACGGGTGAACAAAGAAATTTTTAAAAAATATCCACGAAATTTCAGAAGAGGGTTTGAACTTCTCGAAAAAGGTAAAACAGAAAAGGGAATAAAGCGCATTGAGAAAAGCGTTGATTCGGGTTTTAAAGCAGGAATAGTATTTCTTGATCTTTTCAGGCACTCCGCCAATGCATCTGAAGCCATTGATCTGTTTCAGACAGAATATGAGCAGGATTTTGTAAAAGCAACACTTGAACTAGGCATAAAATACTATGACGGAATTGACCGTCAACAATCCTTTTCGGACTCTGTCAGATTTTTCCTTGAATCTGCACGCGCCGGAGGTGTTGAAGCCTGCAACTACATTGGTAGTATGCGTGAAAAGGGGGAGGGACTTCCTTTGGATACAACCAAGGCATTTGAATGGTACGAAAGAGGGGCTGAGCGCGGAGATAAGGTTGCCAAATACAATCACGGGCGTCTTCTCTATTCCGGTGAAGGGGGGTACAAAGATACTGATGAAGCAGTTGACTATTGGTATGCTTCGGCAAAGGACGGGTATTTACCTGCCGTTTGTAAGGTAGGAGAGATTTTTGAGTTAGGATTAACAGTACCCGTAAAACTGGAAAAAGCCTACGAGTGGTACCTGAAAGCTGCCATGGAAGGATATGAGCCTGCCTATCAGAAGGTTGGACTTTTTCTGTACGAAGGCAAAGGCATTGAGGCCAACATTGAACTGAGTATGGAATGGCTTAGTAAAATTGAAGGAGATGTGACTTCGGAGGTTGCCCTTAAAATGGGAAAACTCTATCTTCTTGGATTGGGAATTGAAAAGAATCTTGACAAGGCTAAAAAATACCTCGAACAGGCTGTCCATGCCGATTACTCCGAAGCAATCTTCCTTATGGGTAAACTCCATGAAAAGACCAACGAGGATGATTTCATGGAATTGTATCAGAAGGCTGCTGATCGGGGATTTGCAGAGGCACAGGAGGCACTGGCCAGTTACTACCTGAAGCAAGCCGATTACCATGGAGTTGAAATGCTTAAAAAGGCGGCTTTAAACGGAAGCGCTGATGCCATGGTGTTGATGGCAAAGCGTTATGAGATTGGAGAAGGCGTTGAGAAAAATGTAAAGACAGCCGTCGATTATTATCGAAAGGCAGCGGAAAAGGGAAACCTGGAAGCCCAATACCAATATGCCAGTATTTGTCTGGCCGGTGAGTGGATTGAACGGGACAAATATTCGGCAGGTGACTATTTTAAAAAATCAGCGGAAGCGGGCCATCCGAGAGCATGCTATATTTTGGGACTTTTGCACGAAAAAGGTGAAACCTACTGGTCGGACAAAGACAAGGCCTATGAGTGGTATTTGAAAGCTGCTGAGAAGGGGGTACCTGGTGCTATGTTTAAAACTGCTGTCTTCCTCGAGAATGGAGTGAAAGTTGAAAAAAATCTCAGTGAGGCATTGAGATGGTACAGACAGGCATCTGCTGCCGGTTATGCAAAAGCTGCCTTCAATCTGGCTGTCATGTTTGAAACAGGATTAGGTTGTGAAGCAGATCCGGGAAAGTCTATTGAACAATATGAAGTAGCTGCAAGTGGCGGGATCGCAGAGGCCATGAACAACCTTGGTAATTTATATCACCAGGGCAAAGGAATAAAAGCAGATCCACAAGAGGCTTTCAAATGGTATACACGTGCCGATGATGCAGGTTACATGTTGGGTGCCTACAATCTGGGGGTCATGTGGTACTTTGGCGAAACGGGCGAAAAAAATCTTCAAAAGGCCTATTTCTATTTCAAAAAAGCCGCCGATAAAAATTATCCGCAGGCACAGTACAATTTGGCAGGAATGATGCTCTATGGCGAAGGAGTAGAAGAAAACAAAAAAGCCGCCATGGAACTATTTCGCAAGTCTGCAGAAAATGGTTTTGCTGCCTCCTGGATTAGTTTGGCAGAATTTTACACCACAGGTGAAGTGGTGGGGAAAGATGTTGAAAAAGCAATTGAATATTTTAGCCTGGCATCCGATCACGGGTTAGGGGAGGCGGATTACCTCCTTGCCAAAATTTATGAATCTGAAGAGGGTTACATTGATCCGGTTAAACAAAGTCAATGTCTTACCCGATCTGTTGGCAGAGGATACCAACCGGAGGAAGGATAAAGGCCGGAGGAAGGATAAAGGATAAAGTCAAAAGGATAAAGTAAGAACGCCGCGATCAAAATCGTGGCGTTCTTACTTTATCCTCTAATTAACAGGGGTAAATGTTCATTCCGAACAAATGCCACTTTATCCTTTTGACTTTATCCTTTATCCTTTTCTTCAATCCACCTCCTTGCATTCACAAAGGCTTCAATCCACGGTGTGACCTGATCTGTTTTTCGTTCAGCAGGGTAGTATCCCCATTGCCATGGATAGATTGCCCTTTCAAGATGTGGCATCATGGCCAGGTGCCTGCCGTCAACAGAGCAAATGGCTGCCGTATTGTAATCTGAACCGTTTGGATTTCCCGGATAGTTGGCGAAGGAGTATTTCATTGGGATTTTGTATTGATCTTCGCCTTCAGGTATAGAAAACTTTCCTTCCCCGTGTGCCACCCAAATCCCTAGTTTTTTACCCGTAAGTGATTTCAGCATAATAGATTCGTTATCAAGAATATCTACATTCAAAAAAGCTGATTCGAATTTGTGGGATTCGTTGTGCAACATCTTCATTTTCTTTTTTCTCTCCGGATAAATGAGATTCAGGGCAACCATTAGCTGACAACCGTTACAAACGCCTAAACTCAGGGTGTCTTTTCTTTTGTAGAAATTATCCAGGGCTGCTTTCGCCCTTTCATTGTACTTAAAAGCGCCGGCCCAACCAATTGCTGAACCAAGAACATCTGAATTTGAAAATCCGCCAACAAAAACAATGAGATTGATATCTTCAAGTGTTTCACGACCGGTGATCAGGTCGGTCATGTGGACATCTTTTACATCAAATCCGGCCAGATAAAGACTCCAGGCCATCTCTCTGTCACCATTCACGCCCTTCTCCCTGATAATTGCAGCTTTTATGCCCGTTTGTGTTCGCCGCCTGGGATATATGCCAAATGAGGAGAAATTTCCGGCAAAATCACCAAAATTGAAAGTGAGCACATTTTGTTTGTAGTTATTGAGACGATTCAATGCCAATTTTTCTCCACATTGCTTTTTGTCGAGCAGGTAAGAAGGTCTATACCAGTTTTCCCTAAGCTTGTCTATTTCGAAAATATATTGTTCGGAAGAATTGGAAATTCTGATTACTCTTTCTGCCAAAGGTCTCCCGATAGGAATGCACTTCACATTCGCTTGTTGAAACAGTTTTTCAAATTTAACAGGATCATTAGCCTGAACAATAACTCCCGGATTCTCGCTAAACAACGCTTTTACACTGTCTGATTCGTTGAGTAACGAGATATCTGCCTCAATTCCTCCGAAATTTTGTGCGAAGCAACTTTCTAGCAGCGTAACTATCAGTCCTCCAGACGATATATCATGTCCGGAAGCTACAAGACCCAAACTGATTGCCTCCTGAAGGGTTTGAAATGCCTTTGCGAAGTAGGCGGGATCAGACACTGTAGGTGACTCTTCTCCAACAGTAGCCAGGATTTGTCCAAGTGAACTACCTCCCAACACCCTGGCAGATTTGGAGAAATCGATGTAATAAATTGTTTTCGCAGGATCATTGACCAGAACCGGCTCAATGATATTTTTAAGGTTGGAAATTTCGCCGGAAGCCGAAATGATCACTGTACCCGGAGCATAAACAACCTCATCCTTGTATTTCTGCGTCATGGATAAGGAATCTTTTCCGGTAGGAATATTGATTCCCAAAGCACAGGCAAAATCTGAAGCAGCTTCAACTGCCTGGTACAATCGCGCGTTTTCACCCGGATTTTTGGCCGGCCACATCCAATTGGCAGAAAGTGAAACTCCTTTGAGTCCATGGGTGAGGGGAGCCCAAACAATGTTGGTAAGGGCCTCTGCAATGGAAAGTATGGAACCATTGGCAGGATTAATTAACCCAGCGGCAGGTGCATGTCCGAGCGAAGTGGCAATCCCTCTGATACCCTGGTAATCAATGGCAACGGCTCCGAGGTTATTCAAAGGAAGTTGCAATTCACCTGCGCATTGCTGTTTGGCGATTCTTCCGGTTACGGAACGGTCAACTTTGTTGGTGAGCCAGTCTTTGCAACCAACTGATTCAAGTTGTATAATTTGCTCTAAATAACTGTATATTAATTCTTTGTAATACTTAATTTCTGAAAAAAATTGATCCGGGGTCCTGTCTTCAAGTAAGGTGCGAGGCGGTTTGCCAAAGAGGGTAGCCAACTCCATGTCGATGTGGCGCTCCCCGTTTTTACGGTTGACAAATGTAAATCTATGGTCTCCGGTAGTCTCTCCAATCACATAAAAGGGTGATCTTTCGCGCTCAGCAATGCGTTGAATCCAGTCTAAATTTTCTTTCCCGGTTACAAAGCCCATTCGTTCCTGGGATTCATTTCCAACAATCTCTTTTGCAGAAAGGGTGGGATCACCTACCGGAAGTTGGTCTACAAATATCTGTCCTCCGGTTTCCTCGACCAATTCGGAGAGACAGTTCAGGTGACCTCCCGCGCCATGATCGTGGATGGAGACGATGGGGTTTTTGCCTGATTCGGCCAAAGAGCGAATCGTATTGTAGGCTCTTTTTTGCATCTCAGGATTGGCACGTTGCACGGCATTCAATTCGATATGGCTTTCGAAGGCGCCCGTATCTACCGAGGAAACAGCACCACCACCCATGCCAATACGGTAATTGTCACCACCAAGCAGGACAACGCTTTCCCCTGTTTGAGGTATACCCTTCAGGCTGTCCTCTTTTCTGGCATATCCGATACCTCCGGCCTGCATAATTACCTTGTCATAACCATATTTTTTTTGGTTTTCAGCATGTTCAAATGTCAAAACGGAGCCATTGATAAGCGGCTGTCCAAACTTATTTCCAAAATCAGAAGCTCCATTAGATGCTTTAATCAAAAGTTCTTCCGGATTGTGATACAGCCACTTGCGTGGCTCGAAATGTTGCTCCCAAGTTCGGTTATTTTCGTCATTTCTGGAATATGAGGTCATGTAAACTGCTGTTCCTGCAATCGGATAACTTCCTTTGCCTCCAGCCATGCGATCGCGGATTTCGCCGCCGGTTCCGGTAGCTGCTCCGTTGAAAGGTTCTACCGTGGTGGGAAAATTATGCGTTTCAGCTTTTAAAGAGAGAACCGTTTCGATGTCAGTAACCTGAAAATAGTCCGGCTGATCTGCCGAGGCGGGAGCAAATTGCTCTGCGGCAGGACCTTCGCTGAAGGAGCAGTTGTCTTTGTATGCCGAAACTACTGTATTTGGATTGGTTTTGGTTGTTTTCTTGATCATTTCGAACAGCGTCTGCTGCTTTTCAATGCCATCGATGACAAAAGTTCCATTGAAAATTTTGTGCCGGCAGTGCTCAGAATTTACTTGAGAAAATCCAAACACCTCACTATCAGTTAGTTTTCTGTCTATTTTGACTGCTACTTCTTCAAGGTATTGAATTTCATCCGGACTCAATGCCAATCCCTCTTGCTTGTTGTATGCAGAGATATCATCAATATAAAGAACTGGATCAGGCTGATGGTTGATGGTAAAAAGCGATTGGGTCAATCCCTTGTAGAAGGCCTGAAGCATGGGATCGAAGCTGCTTTGAGCATTGCCATCGATGAATTCTTCGATGCGAATTATCCCGCTAATTCCCATATTTTGGGTTATCTCAACGGCATTGGTACTCCATGGAGTGATCATTTCCTTGCGCGGACCTACAAATTGACCTCCCAATTGATCGGCCCGGATCATTTTGGCATCTCCGAAAAGCCAACACAATTTGTCTATATCTGTTTGATTCAATGAAATTTGGGTTCCTACAGCAATCGTTTTGCTGCTCTCTTTGAAGAAGAGGATCATGTAGCCGGATTTAATGGTAAAACGTCAGCGAAGATAGGGAGAAGACATTGAAAAATTACAAATTACAAATTACAAATTAAAGATTTGTGATGAGTTGGATCGTGATGGCTATTCCATCCCAATGCATTTCAAAACCTAAATACCTGATTCCCTAATTTTTAATTTGTAATCTGTAATTTGTAATTGATTAAGGTTTCCATTCGGTCACCCTGATCAAATTGGGAAATGCCTGCGGTTTAAAAATAGACTGGTCGTAAAATACGCGAAGACACTCCTGAATTCCTTCCGTTACGCTGGGATGCGGATGGATGCTTTGTAGTACTTCCTGAACACGGATATCGGCATTGATCAGATAGGCAATCGAAACGATAAAAGCAGATGCCTGTGGTCCGGCGGCGCGCATCCCCAAAATTCTGTCGGATCCATCGTTGCTGACCATGATTTTAACAAAGCCGTTGGTGTTTCTCATGGCTATTGTTCTGTTTACCAATTCATTAGAATAATAAGCAGCTTTGTATGGAATACCTTTGCTTTGGAGCATCTTCTCATTGGCACCCACTGCGGCAAGTTCCGGCTTAAAGAACATTAGGGTTGGCATGTGAGAATAGTCGAGTAAATAAGTGGTTTTACCGAAAATTGCCTCTACAATGAAACGGCCCTGCTCTTCGGCCACTCCATACAGCGCTTTTTGACCCGTCACATCGCCGGCGGCAAAAATATTACATTCGCCAAAATTAGAAAGGGCGCACTCCTCGTTAATTTTAAGATAACCTTTGCTGGCGGTTTCAATGCCTGCATTTTCGAGACAAAGGCCTGCTGTATTGGGATCCCGGCCTATGGAAATGAGAATGATGTCTACTTCAACCACACTGCTGTGTCCATCTTCGTAATCCAGGACAACCTCAAGGTAATTGCTCTTCTTTCTTACTGTGCGAAGGGTGGCAGTACGGTGGATAGTCACCCCGTTCTTTTCAAGATTTCGCGAAACAAAATCGCTAACATCATCATCTTCAAAGGGAATAACTCTGTGTGTGCGGTCGAGCAAATGCACCTCAGTTTGTTTGAAGTTGGAGAAGATGGTGGCAAATTCACAGCCAATGATACCTGAACCAATGATCATCATTCGTTCAGGGAAAGATTCAAGATTCAGAATTCCATCTGAGTCGAGTATCTGCTTCTGGTCAATCACCAGGTCAGGGTGGGGGCGGGGTACGGAACCTGTAGCTATAATAATGTATTCGGCATTGATAACTTCTAGGCCTTCCTGATTTTTAATTTCCAATGTATGGCGGTCAAGAAACCTGGCAAATCCTTGTTTGTAGGTGATGCTTCCTGGTTGTTTATCCCGGTTTGAGAAGGTCTCAATTTGTGAAAGGATCTGATTTTGCTTCGTTTTTGCAGCCTGCAAGACCGTTTTTTTAACCAGGTTGTAGTCGACCTGGAGACCCGAAGCGCGGTAACCGCGGTCAACAGCTGCCGCAACAGCATAATCGGCAGAAAGTTCCCACATGGTCTTTGAGGTGAGCGGACCGTTCATAATTCCATTACCGCCTAGATGCCCTGCCTCGATGATACAAACGCTTTTTCCAAAGTCGAGGGCACGCATGGTCGCTGCTAAACCACCTGGTCCACTGCCAATTACCGCAAGATCAAACTGCTTCATACTGATTATTTGATAGTTGTGACATTCAAAGTTCAAAGTACGGAAAAAAAAATGAGATGAGCGCCTTTTTGTATTTTGGAAACCACAAAATTTGACTTATTTTGTAGTGACTAAACTGGTTTACTTTGTCTTTTGAAAAACGGCCAATGATTTCGGAAACCGATTTGATACTTGCCTTAAAGAATGGTGATCTTACTGCTTTTAACGAACTCTTTGATCGTTATGCAAAACGATTGTTCCATTTTTCAATGGGATATTTGAAATCAACAGCGGATGCTGAGGAAATTGTCCAGGATGTTTTTTTGAAAATCTGGGACAACAGGATAGAATTGTCAACCCGGAAATCCTTTGAGTCCTATTTGTTTACCATTGCCAGGAATGGCATCTTAAATACAATCCGTAAATCAAAATCAGGGCAAGCTTATCTGAACTACGTGAAAATTAATCCAGAAAGAAATGTTTTACTCGATGAGGAACTGAATTTCAAGGAGCTTGAAAAAGCATACCACGAAGCCATAGAGCAATTAAGCCTTAGAAGAAAGGAAATTTATTTATTGAGCAAAGAGCGCTCTCTTTCGAATGCAGAGATTGCAATGAAGATGAATATTTCTGTAAAAACAGTCGAAAATCAGATGACCTCAGCCATGGCCAAAATTCGTAAAACCCTTCGTTCACTTGGTTTTTCCGGGATTATCTTTTTTGAATTGTTTTTATAGGTTAAAAAAGATTAAAAACTCAATAGGGGTTTTGTGCCCTATAGGTGTATACCAGTTTGAATAACCAAAAGTCAAAATGGGTACAAATCACGAAATAGATTATAAATACTTGCGCGACCGGATGCTTTCCGGTGAGCTGACCAGCGCTGAAAAGGATGATCTTCTAAGCTATATCCAGTCCTCCTTTCAGGACCATCAGTTGGATTTATTGATGCGGGAACACTGGCTGGGCATGGAAAATCAGGAGATTGTCGCTGATGAAATGCAAATCCAGCTTATAAAGGACCAGATCCTTTCCAAAATAAACCAGAAAATAAATTCATCAAAAAAGGAGCGCCAACTTTTTCCATCCAATTGGAAAGATTATCTGCTGCGTGTTGCCGCTGTGTTGTTTATCCCTCTTTTACTGGGTTCAGTATTTGTTATTTACCGGATGGACAAACGGTTGGATCAAATGATAGCTTCGACTGCCAACCAGCGAGTGACCGCGAACCCGGGTTCCAGGGTTCATTTTACATTGCCTGATCAAACGGAAGTATGGCTGAACTCGGGCAGTATGCTTGAGTTTCCGCTTGCGCTAAATCTACTGGACACTCGGAAAGTTAAATTGTCGGGGCAAGGATATTTTAAGGTTGCTCATGATTCGGAGCATCCATTTTTCGTTGAAACCGATGGATTAAGTATAAAAGCATTGGGGACTTCGTTTGATGTATCAAGTTATAATAATGACAAGCAAATAACATCCACATTGGAAGAGGGATCGATCGCCCTTATCGGTTTGGACGGCAAGGAAGTAACCCGCATTCATCCCGGACAAAAAGCTATTCTCGATAAAACAACCCATATGGTAGTGGTCAGGGATGTAGAGACTTTGCTAACCACTTCGTGGAAAGACGGAAAACTAATTTTCCGGAATACATCATTGTCAGATGTAACGGTACAACTCGAAAGATGGTTCAACTGTAAGATACACCTTGATCAGCGGTTAAAGGACTCCGGTTTGATGTACACAGCAACAATTCAGGACGAAACTTTAGGGGAAGTGCTGAAAATGATAGAAATATCCACAAGAATAAAAACTTCAATTAAAGAAAGGGAGGTGTATATCAACTGTAAAAATTAAATTAAAAAGAGATAAGGGCAGTGTTTGCGGCACCACCCTTAGTGAATCAATCATTTATTAATAATTAACTCAAGAAAAAACAAATTTATGAAAAAAACTTGGTTCTTAACGAATCACAGGCATTTATTTGCTTGTAGTGAAAAACTCCTAAAAATTATGAAAATTACTATTTTCATTGTAGTTTTTGCCAGTATGCAAACATTTGCTTTAGACAATTACGCCCAAACAAAAAGAATGGATGTAAAGGTCGACGAGTCAGGTATTGTCGCAGCGCTGGAGAAAATTGAGGCTCAATCCGAGTTCTTCTTCTTCTACAACAACAAGGTTGTCAAACTTGACAAAAAAATATCAGTTGATCTGAAGGATAAAACGATCAACGAAATATTAGATGCGGTATTTAAAGATACAGACATAGAATACACCATCAATAACCGGCAAATTATCCTTTCCGGAAAAGAGACAGGGAGTTTACTAAGCCAGCAACAAAAATCAGTATCTGGTAAAGTAACCGATCGAACCGGTGCATCCCTCCCCGGGGCAACTGTGGTTGTAAAAGGAACCACTGGCGGCACCATTACCAATGCTAACGGAGATTATACCCTGTCTAATGTCCCTGGAAATGCAACTTTGATCTTCTCATTTATTGGGATGAAAACACAGGAAGTTGCCGTTGGAAACAAGATTGCAATTAATGTGACTCTTGCTGAAGAAACTATTGGTATTGAAGAGGTAGTTGCAATTGGTTACGGGACACAGAAAAAAGCTAGTTTAACCGGTTCCGTGGTAGAAGTAAAAAATGAGAGTATTATCAATACTCCGGTAGCAAATATCACAAATACCTTGTCCGGTAGACTTCCCGGTATATTTGCGGTACAACGGAGTGGTGAACCAGGTCAGGATGCAGCCGATATCAGTATTCGTGGTTTCGGTAATTCATTAATTATTGTTGACGGAATAGAGCGTAATTCTACTCAATTTAATCAAATTGATCCAAATTCAATTGAAAGTATCACTGTCCTGAAAGATGCATCGGCTTCCATTTATGGGGCGCGTGCCGGTAATGGGGTTATCCTCGTAACTACCAAAAGAGGGAAAACGGGCAAACCTTTAATCAATTTTAATGTCAGTAATGGATACCAATCAAACACAAGAATGCCTGAATTTGTTAATGCCGGTGAATTCGCAGTGTCTTTTAATGATGCATTGCGCAATTCAGGGCGGCCTCTCTACTTTTCAGACGCAAAGGTAAAGGAATACAGAGCTATATCAGGAGAAAGTGTTGACTTTACTACAGCAGAAAAGGCACAATATGAGGCTAATAAACCATACCTTGCCAATACTGACTGGATTAACGTTGTATTCAAGCCGATTGCGCCAATACAGCAATATAATTTAAACTCAAGCGGAGGGAATGACCAGGTTAAGTATTTCATTTCGCTGGGGTATCTTGACCAGAAAAGTGTACTTCGGAGTGGCGACGATAACTTTAAGAAGTATAGCATTCAGTCCAATATCGATGCTCAAATTACAAAAGATTTATCTGTAGGTTTTGATTTATCAGCGCTTCTCGCGAAAACAGAATATCCCGGATTTACTATAGGTTCTATATGGAACGCTTTGCTAAATGATGTACCTTCAAAATTGCTTAATAAGGATCCCATGTACCCTACCGGGTTGGGACAAGGATCAGCCGATGCTGATATAAGCGGATATAAAAAAAATGACACCAAAGAGTTAAGTGGTTCGTTTTCCGTGAATTATTCTGTACCATTTGTTAAAGGATTGACTGCAAAAGCCAGGGTTGATTATTCTACAACGACCGGTTTTAACAAGAATTTCTCAAAAGGATATAACGTTTACAATTATGACCCGGTGCTGGATACTTATTCCGTAGCTCGCGGGGGTATGAATGTTCTAACCAATTTAACCGAAGATTACGGAGAGTCTCGTAATCTGTTATCTAAAGTAATGTTGGAATACGAAAATGTATTCGGTAAACATGCAATAAAGGCGTTGGCTGTTGCCGAATATACTGATTATAATAAAAATTTCTTCAGTGCGTATCGGACGGGTTATTTGTCAAACGCTATTGATCAGTTATTTGCCGGTTCATCTACTGGTATGAAAAATGATGGAAGTGAAAATGCTGATGGGCGAATCAGCTACGCCAGTCGTATAAATTATGCCTATTCAAATAAATATTTATTGGAAACGACTTTAAGGTATGACGCTTCTCCCCGGTTTGCCCCGGACCAAAGATGGGGGCTTTTCCCCAGTGTATTGGTAGGCTGGCGTTTGTCTGAAGAAAATTTTATGAAAGACAACTTTAAATTCGTTAATAATTTAAAGCTCCGGCTGTCTTACGGACAGTCAGGTGTTGATAATATCGCAAGCTATAACTATCTCTCCGGGTTCTCTTTTGGAGGAGGATATGTTGACAAAACGGGTGATATGCAGTTGGGAATTCAAACAAAGGGACTGGCCAATCTTTTAGCTACCTGGGAAAAACATACGGTCTATAATGCAGGTATTGATTTTGATCTGTGGAACAGTAAAATATATGGTGGGTTGGATGTTTTTTATAAAGAGCGTTCCGGCATACTTGCCAAAAGATCAGCATCCTTGCCAAGTACCTTCGGGGCAACTTTACCATCTGAAAACCTGAACAGTATTAATTACCGGGGATTTGAACTTCAACTTGGGCACACAGGTAAAATCGGTGAATTAAAATATAGAATTGATGGGAATATTGCATGGAACAGGGCGAAAAATGTTCATATTGAAGAACCCGACTATTCAACTGCCGATAAATATACAAGATTAAGGTACCAGCAATCCGGTCAATGGACAAACCAGTTTTATGGATTGGATGCCGTTGGCTTGTTCCAGTCGCAGGCCGAAATTGACGCGTGGCCTGTAATACAGGATAATAATCTTAATAAGACTCTTAAACCGGGCGATATCAAATACCTGGATTTTAATGGGGATAATAAGATAACAGATCTTGATCGACATGTTCTTGGCAGAGGGAATACCCCTGAATTGAACTTCGGTTTAAATATAAATGGAAACTTTAAGGGGTTTGATTTGAGTATGTTGTGGTATGGCGCTACAAATTACACCTATCTTTTGCCTTATATGTTTCCATATGGGGCAATCCCAAGTACGATGTTTGAATCTCAGATGGATTACTGGACACCTGAGAACCCCAATGCCTCATTTCCACGTATGGGAAATGGAGGATTTGCCAACAACAAGTATCCTTCCACCTTTTGGTTAAAAAATTCTTATTATGTTCGTTTGAAGAATATTCAATTGGGCTATTCCCTTCCTCCACGATTATTTAAAAGTATAGGCGTGTCGAATTGCAGGGTTTACTTATCTGCGATTAATTGGTTGACCATTACCAATATAAAGGATTTTGATCCGGAAACTAATTCTGTCGCTGGTACTTTTGGCTTTTTCCCTCAACAAAAAACGCTTGGTTTTGGGGTAAACATAACATTATAAATGTACTTTTAAAATTTTAAAAAAAATGAAAACTTTAAAATATTTATTTATTTCAGCGCTGATCTGTTTTTCAGGCCAGTCCTGTAAAGAATATCTTGAGAAAGCGCCTTTGGATATAATTTCAGATGTAGCGGTATGGAATGACAAAGCCTTGACAAATGCATACGTTGCAAATTTATATGGGCAAATGAAGCTTCCATCAACGTTTCAACCGGCGCTGTTTCCTCCTGGGATTTCGTGGCTCTTCCTTGAACTAACTGCTGGTGAAAGCGTTATTAGTGATGAGGCAACTACACCACATACCTGGAATCCGGAAATTAGCCAAAATTTTATTTTCGGTAATTTGACTAACTCTACTGCTGGTGGGTTTAAAGAATATTGGCCCTACGAACTAATCCGTGCATGTAATGTTTTTATTGAAAATATGGCTACTTCTACACTTTCTGAAAGTATAAAGAAAACATTATCAGCCGAAGTCAGGGTGATCAGGGCCTACACCTATTTTGAAATGGCGAAGCGTTATGGCGGCGTTCCATTGATCACAAAAGCACAAAGTATTAATGATCCTGAATCAGAATTATTTGCAAAAAGGAATAAAGAAGCGGAAATTTATGATTTTATCGGTTTGGAAATTGATGCCGTACTGAATGATCTTCCTGAAGACGATATACGGAGTTTTACCAAATACGGCGCCCTGGCCTTAAAATCAAGGGCCATGTTGTATGCCGGTTCAATAGCAAAATATGGTACAGTCCAATTGGACGGGGTGGTAGGGATTCCTTCAAGTCGGGCTAACAGCTATTTTCAGGCCTCATACGATGCCTCAAAACTGATCGATGGTTCAGGTGTATTTTCTCTATACAAAGCGGATATAAAAGCAGGAGACCTGAAATCGTATGCCGATAATTTTTATAAGTTATTTATGACTGAGAAGAGCCCTGAGACGATTTTTGAGGTAGCTTTTATTCCAGGAATTCGTAGTCATACTGGAGCTTCTTTTGTGCCTACCGGCGGTGGAAATATGGTGGACCCAAGCCTTAATTTGGCTAATGCATTTGAAATGGTTGATGGTAGTTCCGGTGTGATTGATTATGCAAATATTGCTACCGCGAATGTACCAGACCTCCATAAAAATAAGGATCCTCGTTTTAATGCATCAATATTAAGTGAAGGAGATATATTTCATGGGGTGGTGGCCCATACTAATTGGTGGATAATTAAAGAGAATGGTGACCGAAATCAGGAGCCAGGTGTTTTTTACACCGGTCAAAACGGGGTTACCATGCCAGGACAGGGGAGTGCTTATACATGGTCTGGATTTTGTTCAAAAAAAATGGTAAAAGACCATATAAATGAACCTACATCGGGTATTGATGGCTTGTGTGATATGCCATGTCTCTTATTTCGTTTAGGTGAAATCTATCTGAACCTCGCAGAGGCAGCTCAGGAATTGGGCAAGTCAGCTGAAGCGCTTAAGTACACTAATTTAATACGGAGCAGGGCCGGTATTTCCCAACTCATTTCAATTAGTATGAAGCAGATTAAGCAAGAACGCCGGGTAGAATTAGCCATGGGAGAGGGTCACAGGTACTGGGATTTGAGACGTTGGAGAGATGCAGCCAAATCGCCGGCAGAAGGTGGTCTTAATGGTTTACGCATTACCAAAGCTCAACCATACTATGACTATCGCGATTCAAAATTTCATTTTGATGTGGGAAATGCTGAAGCTAATCCCCGAGTTTTTAAGGAAGCTAACTACTATTTGCCCATAACTGTTAGGCGGCTTAGTAATAATAAAAACTTAGTTGAGAATCCGGGGTATTAAATTATAATTTTTATATAAATAAGAGATTATCGTCATGAATTTGATGAAGGTAATCTCTTATTTTATTCACTAATAATGAAAAATCTATTTTGGTTATTATTTATTATCCTTACCTGTTTTAAGAGTTTTGCACAGCAGGTAAATAATTTATCCGAACTGCCCCGCAATATACGTGCATCAGTTTATTTCCTTTCCCAAAACGGAGCAATTAGTGATGCTGATCTTTCGGAGGGTTCTGTAGTATTTGGAACGGATAATACTACAGCTATTCAAAATGTTTTGGATAAGGCTCAGTCGGAACCGATTGCAGTTTACTGGGATGGAAAATATTCAGTAACAGGACTGAAAGTATATTCTAATACGACAATAATTGCCTTTGAAGGCTGTGGGGCAATTCTTCGAAATAATTCAGACAAAGCTCTTTTGGAAAATGCAAATCGATCTTTTTCAACTTATGCGGATTTTGACATTTCTATCCAGGGAGGAATTTGGAATGGCAATGGGTTTAATGATATTATTAATCCGGCTCAAATCCATGATAATCCAAAGGAAGGATTTGTGGGGTGGGTATCTGTCTTTCGTTTTTTTGGTGTGGAGAATCTGACCATTAAAGATGCTGTAATATACCGGCCCCGAACGTTTGCTCTTCATGCAGGCAAAGTGAAAAACGTTTTTATTCAGAATGTACAAATAGATGTGGGAGAATCTGCACCTATTAATTGTGATGGATTACATTTTGATGGACCTTCAGAGAATATAACAATCAAAGATTGTGTTATCAGGGCGAAAGATGATCATATTGCTTTTAATGCGGACGAACAACCCGGAGGTGATATTACCGATATTACGATTGATAACATTAAACTAGAAAATGGATTGTTCGGAATTCGTTTATTAAGTCGAAAATACTTAGTCGATAAAGTTAGAATAAGCAATATTCATGGAATAACAAAAGAATATTGGTTAATTGTTGATAATTACTGGCAATCCAAACCAAAGGAGAATGGCAATTTTGGAACAATAATTATCGAAGATATCAATGTAGAATCAACAGGGGAATATGTTCCTTATGTACATCATAGTTATGCAAATATAAATGCAAATGCTGAGTGTCTTATTTTTAAAACCATTAATCGTAATAAATATGAAGATGATAATTTCCCTTCGATCCTTATAAATGGAGAAGGCAAAACAATAAAAAAATTAATTATTGAAGGCTATAACGCATCTGAAAACACTGATGAAACTGCGAAGATCACCAATCATATTGAAATTAACGGGGTCAGGGTTAATTATCTGGCAATCAGCAACAGCAGTGTGACAAGGGATTCCCCGGCAAATTCGTCTTCGTTACTTTGTGTAAAGAACGGAGGTTCTGTTGATTACCTTCAACTGGATAACATCTATTGTAAAGGAATTAATAATATTGTTAATGCACAAGGGACCATATCCCAAATCTCAGCTTCCAATATTATACATAAGAATGCGAATGTAGGAGAAGGGACATTTAAAGCAGCTGAAAAAATAACTATACCTGATCTTGTATTAACCACCTATTCAGGCAGTGTACAAACCAGTGGAACAGGAACATTTGTAAAAATAAGAGGAGATGGCTTCACAAAGAACCTGCCTGTTCTTCAAACGAATAATGAATTTAGGGACAATAATATTAGCAAAATCAAAACAGTGCTAATCTTAGGCAACAGCATTGTCCATACTCCCACAGTACCTGAAATTGGCTGGTACGGAGACTGGGGAATGGCTGCTTCGGTAAGAGATAGTGATTTTGTCCACCTGCTTATCCGTGACATTCATCAAATAGATCCGTCAGTTGTGGTTAAATTCAAAAATATTGCAGATTTCGAAAGAGGTTTTAATTCCTATCCGCTGTCAAATCTTGATTCGTTAAGAAACCCGGATATGTTGATCCTTAAAATATCCGAGAATGTGAATGGTAAGAAAGTCCTGAAAGATAATTTTATTTCTTATTACGACAAGCTTGTAAAATATATTGCCCCTAACAGCCAGTCTATTAAAGTAATCGTTGATGGGTTTTTGGATAACGGGAATGTTGACAGGTTAATAAAAGAGTATGCCCTCAAAAACAATTATCCCTTTGTAACAACAACCAGTTTGTCAAAAGATACAACAAACACTGCAAAGGGAAAATTTACACGGGCGGATATTGCCGCCCACCCTTCAGACAAAGGCATGCGGATGATCGAACAAAGGATTTGGGATTATGTAAAATATTATTTCTAAAAATAAATCCAGCATTATGAATTCAAGAGAAAGAGTATTAAGTGCTTTTAACAGAAAGGGATATGACCGTATCCCAGTCAAACATGAAGGGACTCCTGAAATTAATCAAATGTTAATGGATCGTTTTGGACTTAATAATATGGAACAACTTTTAAGAGTTGTGGGTGATGACTTTCGATATGTCGATCCCATTTATATCGGATCTAAATTACGGAAATTTGAAGATGGGAGTGTCGAAGGTTATTGGGGAGAGAGGTACCGTTATGCTGAATTTGAAGGAGGGAAATACCTGGAAGCAAGTTATCTGCCATTTGCAAATATCCTTACACTTGATGATCTGGACCGATCACATTTTCCAACTGCCGACTGGTTCGATTATTCAACCATTAAACAGCAGTGTCAAAAAATTGCAGCCCAGGATTATGCAGTTTGTTTTGGTACTGCGGGAGACATGGATTTTATCAACAGCATTGCCCGTGCCAGGGGGACCGAGCAAGTTCTGATTGACTTGATAACCGATGATCCGGTTTATCTGGAAATAATGGATGCCCGGTTTCGGTTTTATTATGATATGCACGAACGGGTGCTGCAGGCTGCTGAAGGGCTGGTCGATTTTACCCATATCGGAGAGGATTTAGGGACACAAAATTCGCAGGTAATTGATTTTGAAACATTTGATAAACATTTTGCCCCGAAGTTTAAAAAGTATTTTGAAATGGTTCACCGGTATGGGGTCAGGACCATGATGCACATGTGCGGCTGCGTCAGGGCATTTTTGCCACGGTTAATTTCGTTAGGCCTGGATGTTTACGATGTTGTGCAACCGACTATTCCCGAAATGGACATTTCTGTTTTAAAAAATGACTTTGGAGATGGGATCACCTTTTGCGGAAGCGTTTGTGTTCAAAGTACGCTGGCCTTCGGAAGCGTGGATGATGTTGTTAAAGAAGTGGAACGCCGGAAAAGACTATTTCCGGATGGTGGACTTTTCCTTGGGCCTTCCCATGCCATTCAGGTAGGAACTCCCATTGAAAATATTATCGCATTGTACTTAACAGCGGGAAGCTTAGTTGAAGTCATTGATGAGTCAATTTTGTCAATTAAAGAAGGTAAAGAAGCCGGGGAGATAAATATGTCGAAACTTTTTTAGTTTGATAATTTGAAGAAAAAATATTTGATATGATAATAGGAATAATTTCATCAATAATTGCAGGAACACTCAATGGAAGTTTTGCTGCTCCAATGAAAAGGATTACAAATTGGGAATGGGAAAACACATGGTTGATTTATGCGTTGGTTGCTATGCTGTTTTTACCTATAGCAACAGCTTTTATTTCGGTTCCCGGACTACTCAGTATCTATACTCAGGCCGGCAGTTCCGTTATAATAAAAACTTTATTAACCGGATTTCTGTTTGGCATTGGTTCGGTAACTTTTGGATTGGGATTGCACCTGGCCGGGCTTTCAATGGGTAACTCCCTGATGGTAGGAATTATTTCGGTAACAGGTTCCCTGGGTCCGATGTTGCTGTTAAGCCCTGAAAGTATTTTAACCCATGGTGGGGGCATCCTGGTGTTTGCCATGGTTATTACCGTTATAGGTGTGATCTATTGTAGCATTGCTGGTGCGTTAAGAGCCAAGTCTCAGGAAGGTTGTGCTGACTCAGGTGAACGAAAGGCTTCTTTTAAAATTGCCCTGATTATTTGCATCGTTTCGGGAATTTTCAGCTCGATGCTTAATATTTCGCTTGTAATGGGTTTACCAATTGCTGAATTGGCACAGGCGAACCTGTCAGGAGTATTTCGTTCTTACAGAGCATATAATGCTGTTTGGGCAATTACTCTTTGTGGAGCATTCATTCCTTATATCCTATATTGTATTTATCTGTTTACCAGAAATAAATCGATAATAAAGTATAAAGATACGACCAAAAATTTTCAGTGGGCTGCACTGATGGGGTTTTTGTGGTTTTTCTGTATCACTCTCTATGGTGCTGGAGCATCAAATTTAGGTAAGCTGGGGACCACTATTGGATGGTTGATTTTAATGGCTTGTACCGTAATTGTGGGTAATTTATGGGGATGGATTACCGGAGAGTGGAAAAATGCCCCGCGAAAAGCTCAGCAGAAAATGAGAAATGGTTTGCTACTTCTCTTTTTATCGGTAGCAATGGTCGCTGTTGCTAAATTCTATCTGTGAAAGAAATTAAAAATTATTAATCTGTCAAAGTAGAACTTTATTCAAACCAAAATTAATACAAATGAAAGCTAATCAAATTATTTTAAAAAACACCATCTTGAGCTTACTATACTCGCTCAGTTTATTCTTTCTTAGTGGATACACTTCCTTTGCACAAAAGGATAACAAGTCAAAGGAGTATAAAGATTATTCTGTTGCAGCTTATGTATGGCCTTCATGTCATGATGAGCCTCGAAGCCGTGAAGTATTCTGGGGCGAAGGAATTGGGGAATGGGAGATTATCAAAAAAGGAAATCCCCTGTTTGATGGTCATTACCAGCCTAAGATACCCTTATGGGGTTATGAGATGGACGATGACCCGATTGTCATGGAAAAAATGATAAATGCAGCAACAGATCACGGGGTAAATGTATTCATCTTTGACTGGTACTGGTACGATGGGAAACCATTCCTGGAAGAAACGGTTAATAATGGGTTTCTTAAAGCCAGGAATAATGACAAGATGAAGTTTTATATTATGTGGGCTAACTGTGATATCCCAGGAAATTTGTTGAACCATTATCGGTACAAAACCGATTCGCTTATTTGGCAGGGAGAAGTGGATTGGGACAATTTCAAAATAATTGTTGACAGGGTCATTAAACAATACTTTAAGCAGCCCAATTATTTTAAGATAGATAATGAACCTGTTTTTTCCATATATAGTGTTACGGATCTCGTACAAAGCTTTAATGGAATTGAAGGAACAAGAAAGGCACTTGATTATTTCCAGGAAGAGGTTAAAAAGGCCGGATTCCCCGGGCTACATATACAATTAATTGGTGGTTATGGCAAGCCCCACTTGTTAGATGGAAAATATGGCGAGGGCAAAGGAATAAATGAAATAGTCTCAGACCTTAACGCAAAAAGTGTAACATTGTACAACTGGAGCTCGCCTGCCGGACTCGAGGATTATTTGGAATACGGAGAAGGTGCAATGTCTTTGCGAAATAAATATGATTCAACCCTGACCGTACCCTTTTTCCCATGTATTTCTGTTGGCTGGGATACTTCTCCACGATATCCTAAGCAATCAGTTATTCATATTAACAACACCCCTGACAGTTTTGCTGCTTATCTCCAAAAGACAAAAAACTATGTTAATCAGCATCCTGAACAACCAAAGCTTCTTATCATAAATGCATGGAATGAATGGGTTGAAGGCAGCTATCTGGAACCTGACATGCGATGGGGTTATGGCTACCTTGAAGCAGTGAAAAAGGTTATGAGTGGAGCTTATGACAAATATTAAAACAGATAGAGATGGAAAATTACAAATGGAAACAGGGAATTACATTGCGTTTCACTGTATAAAGATTTCAACTTACATTATTTAATAAAGAGAGAGAGAAATGAAAAAACTTAATCTAAAGAATAATTTAATTCTGTTATTTATCTTCTTAATATCAGTTATTTTCTTATCGTTCGACAACGAGGTAATAAACAAAATTGATATAAGTAAATCCGACAAGGTCAAGATAGTGGTTGTTTTAGGCAACAGCATTGTCCATACTCCCCCAGTACCTGAAATTGGCTGGTATGGAGACTGGGGAATGGCTGCTTCGGTAAGAGACAGTGATTTTATCCACCTGCTTATCCGTGACATTCATCAGATAGATCCATCAGTTGTGGTTAAATTCAAAAATATTGCAGATTTCGAAAGAGGTTTTAATTCCTATCCGCTGTCAAATCTTGATTCGTTAAGAAACCCGGATATGTTGATCCTAAAAATATCCGAGAATGTAAATAATAAGAAAGCCATGGAAGATAATTTTATTTTTTATTACGACAAGCTTGTAAAATATATTGCCCCCGATAGTCGGTCTATTAAGGTAATCGGTGATGGATTTTGGACTAACGAAAATGTTAACAGGTTAATAGAAGAGTATGCCCTTAAAAACAATTACCCCTTTGTAACAACAACCAGTTTGTCAAAAGATATAACAAACACTGCAAAGGGAAAATTTAAACATGAGGGGATTGCCGCCCATCCTTCAGACAAAGGCATGCGGATGATCGAACAAAGGATTTGGGATATAATAAAAGACTATTTTAAAGAAAAATAAATATTCTATCTGGAGAGAAAATGGATTCATTGATTTGCAAAGAAACAGGTTACGAAATCCTCCTTTCAAGAGGATCGTGTAGAGAAAGCCGGGGAAGCATTCGATTCTTGGGGATATTGAAGCGGATATTAATTATTTTAACAGTCTTTTTGCTGGAAAGTCGGGCGAACAGCCAGCCCAGGCATGGGACATCTCAATATGATGTTGATGTTCATTGGTGGATAAAAGAACGCTTTGCCAAAGGAAAAATCCCCCCATTTTCGTTTGTTTTAGGAGGGAAAAGTTCAGACAATTTTATCAAAACCTGGCAGTTTAGTTCTGAAAAGCAGAAATCAACGGAGCCGAATGCGGAAGAAACTGTTTATACTTATTCCGATAAAAAGAGCGGACTTGTCGTAAAATGTAAGGTGACCTGTTTTAATGATTTCCAGGCCGTTGAATGGGTACTGAAATTTTCAAACACCTCTTCTTCAAACACTCCGGTTATAGAAAAAGTGGCTGCAGTTGATTATTCGTTTAATTCCGGAAGTAAAGGAACTTTTGTGCTTCACCATGCAAAAGGAAGTAACGCTGAACGATCAGACTTTCAGCCCATCGACGAAAATTTGGAGATCGGTAAAAGTACTTATATGACCCCGGCCGGTGGACGTTCATCTGACAATACTGCTTTTCCGTTTTTCAACATCGAGATGCCTGGAGAGCAGGGTATTATGGTGGCCATTGGTTGGACAGGGAAATGGTATGCCGATGTTTTGCAGGCTGACGAAAAATCAGTTTCCCTTAAATCAGGTATGGAAAAAATGAAACTGACGCTTTACCCGAAAGAAGAAATACGCACACCAAAAATCTGCCTGCTCTTCTGGAAAGGAGAAGACCGGATGATTGGTCATAACCAGTTCAGAAAGTTTATCCTGGCCCATCACTCGCGCAAAATAAACGGATGCTTTGCAGAATATCCTTTATCAGGAAGTTTCGACTACGGCGACCCTTCGCCTTGCGGGGAATACAATTGTCTGACAGAGGAATTTGCCATTGCATTGGTCAAACGATATCAGCAATTCAGGATTCTACCTGAAGTATTCTGGCTTGATGCCGGATGGTACAGCGGTTGTGGCTGGGACAAAAAGAATGGGGAATGGTCGCAGAATGTGGGTAACTGGACCGTTGACAAAGATCGCTTTCCTGACGGGCTAAAACCTGTTGCCGATGCAGTACATCAGACCGGAGCTAAATTCATGGTCTGGTTCGAACCGGAAAGGGTCATGGAAGGTACCCAGATTTACAGGGAACATCCTGAATGGCTGATTAAACTTAAGGGAAACAGCAACGCTCTTTTCGACCTGGGAAATACGAAAGCCCGGATGTGGTTAACAGACCATATTTCAGGCATGATAAAAGATGAAGGTATCGATTATTACCGTCAGGATTTCAACTTTGACCCGATGCCTTACTGGGAAACCAATGATAAACCGGGAAGGATAGGCATCTCCGAGATCAAACATATCGAAGGCCTGTATGCCTATTGGGATAGTTTACTGGTACGTTTCCCTAAACTTCTGATCGACAATTGCGCCAGTGGCGGACGACGAATCGATCTGGAAACAACCTCCAGAAGCGCCCCTCTTTGGCGAACCGACTACCAGTATGGCGAACCAAACGGGTATCAGTGCCATACATTCGGATTAAATTTCTACCTGCCCATTCATGGAACAGCTATTTATAAAACAGATAGTTACACATTCAGGTCAGGATTGGGGGGAACCGCAGTGATGAATTGGGAGGTTACGGGGAAAAACTCAGAACCAATACCGGCTATCCAAAAACGGATAGAGGATTATAAAAAACTGCGCCCCTATTTTTATGCTGATTATTATCCGCTTACCGAAGGCCGGAATGACACCAGGGACAATGTGTGGCTAGCCTATCAGCTGAACCGACCGGAGCAAAAGGACGGAATAATCCTGGCATTTCGCCGTGGTGATTGCGGGAATGAGTCAATTCGGGTGAAACTCCGGGGACTCGATGAAAAAGCCACTTACGAGTTATTTTATGAAGATTACGAACTACGGATTAAAAACACCGGAAAGGAGTTAATGGATGGCTTTGAGGTGGCTATCCCTCAAAAACCTGCATCCTTGTTGATTAGCTATAAACAGATGGCAAATTTAAGTACTAATTGAAAAGATA
>CAYHQN010000006.1:0-70277 GCA_964358545.1 uncultured Tangfeifania sp.
CGAAGCTATCTGTTGATCTACAGTCAAATATACAGTGAGCATGTTATGACAATATTTGAAGGATTAGAAATTGCAGCATTCCACTATTTCATCCTATTGCATTTCTGCGAAAATTTGTAATTTGCAGGCTATTCTATCAAACTATTCAACAAGATTGGCTGATTTGGTTTTCCCTGGACCAATTCAGCGCATCACAAAGCTAAACGATGAAGAAATACATCCTTGCATTCGATCAGGGAACTACCAGTTCGCGTGCGATTGTTTTTGACCACGATGGGTTACCGGTTGCAACTGCACAAAAAGAATTTATGCAAATCTATCCAAAACCGGGTTGGGTTGAGCACGATCCCGATGAGATCTGGTCGACCCAGGCTGCTGTTGGCATGGAAGCAATCTTTAGGGCCGGGGTTGGTGTCCACCAGATTGTTGGCATAGGGATAACCAATCAGCGTGAGACCTCCGTTGTCTGGGACAAGAAAACAGGACGGCCTGTTTGCAACGCGATTGTTTGGCAGGACCGGCGGACAGCAGATTTCTGTGACCAGATGAAGAAGGAGGGACATGGCCAAATGATCCTGAACAAAACAGGACTTATCCCTGACGCCTATTTCTCAGCCACCAAAATAAAGTGGATACTGGACCACGTGGAAGGGGCGCGTAAACTGGCAGTTAAAGGCAGACTGGCTTTTGGCACCATCGACAGTTGGCTGATCTGGAACCTGACACGGGGGAAACTCCATGTCACAGATGTTTCCAATGCATCCCGGACGATGCTGTTTAATATTCACACCCTTCAATGGGATACCGAACTCCTTGATTTTTTTGATATCCCTGCCTCCATGCTTCCGGAAGTAAGATCTTCAAGCGAAATTTATGGCAAAACAGCGGATCCTTTTCCTTCCCCAATTCCGATTTCAGGTATTGCAGGTGATCAGCAGTCTGCTTTGTTCGGGCAGATGTGCATTGAGCCGGGTATGGTAAAAAACACCTATGGGACAGGCTGCTTCATGATGATGAACATCGGCGCCAAACCCATTGAATCGAAGAGTCAACTCCTTACTACAGTAGCCTGGAAGATAGGAAATGATGTAACCTATGCGCTCGAAGGTAGTATTTTCATTGGCGGGGCAGTGGTGCAGTGGCTTCGCGACAGTCTGGGGGTCATCGTTCAATCCAACGATGTTGAAAAACTGGCGGCCAAAGTAAAAGATAGTGAAGGTGTCTATTTCGTACCCGCATTCGCCGGATTGGGGGCACCTTATTGGGACCAACATGCAAGAGGTACCCTAACGGGGATTACACGCGGATCGACGGATGCCCACATTGCCCGCGCTGCAGTCGACAGCATTGCCTATCAAACATACGATGTGCTGCTGGCAATGCAAAAAGACTCGGGAGTGACTATTCGGGAATTGAGGGTGGATGGTGGCGCTACGGTGAACAATAGTCTGCTTCAATTTCAGGCCGATCTTTTGCAGACCGACGTTGTCCGTCCAAGGATTACAGAAACTACGGCCCTGGGTGCTGCCTACCTTGCCGGTCTGGCTGTGGGTTACTGGTCCGACATTCACGATATCAGCCAGCAATGGCAGCTCGACCGGATCTTCTCCCCTGGAATTCCGGCCAGCGAAACGACAGCCCTGATCAAAGGTTGGCATAGGGCGGTAAGGGCGGCAATTGCATGGGCCGCGGAAGGATAGAAAGAAGTGACTAAAGTGACTAAAGTGAACTAAAGTGACTAGAGTTATGGACTCCGAACAAATCAAGATTACCCCATAAGTACTTTAGTCACTCTAGTCACTTGTAGCAAAAAAAACTAATTCTAATTAATACTAAAATGACACCATTCTTTGGAGAATTTTTTGGAACGGCCCTCATCCTTTTGCTGGGTGGTGGTGTTTGCGCAAACGTAGCGCTCGACAAAACCAATGGTAAAAACAGCGGCTGGATTGTGATCACCTTTGGCTGGGCCATCGGCGTATTTTCCGGAGTGCTATTGGCAGCACCCATCAGTGGGGCACACCTCAATCCGGCAGTGACCATCGCTTTGGTGCTGGCCAATAAATTCTCCCCATCACTAATTCCGCTCTATCTGACTGCTCAGTTATTGGGAGCCATGTTTGGATCCGGACTGGTTTGGCTGGCCTACAAAAAACATTTTGATGAGACGGTCGATGGCAACGCGAAACTTGGTGTTTTTTGCACAGCCCCCAAAATCCGAAGCTATTGGTACAATGTTCTCACTGAATTGATCGGTACCCATACGCTGACCATGGCTGTTCTCTATATGGCAGTCCCGGAAGTTGGACTTGGGGCGTTGAATGCATTGCCCATCGCATTGGTTGTGCTGGGGATTGGCCTGTCGCTTGGAGGGCCAACAGGTTATGCCATCAATCCTGCCCGTGATTTGGGGCCCCGCATCATGCACTATTTACTGCCCATACCAAACAAACGCGACAGCGACTGGACATACGCCTGGGTACCCATTGTCGGGCCACTGCTGGGTGCAGCTTCGGCGGCGGGGTTGTTTTTGGTGCTGAAGAGTCTGTAGCGAGTAAGTAAAAAAGCTTTTCCAAAGTTTTAGTTACGAGCGTAATTAGCTCGTAACTAAAACTTTGGAAAAGCTATCTTCTTATATTTATTACTTCAAAATCACCTCTATCACCGGAATCTCCATCGGCGGTTTCAAAACCGGAAGCTGCAAATTGACAGATTGACTATCCTCATCTTTCCCGATACGGTATTTGACCTCAGATGCATCGTGCAGAAACTGTACATATTTGATTTTATCGGCAATGTTCTTCATCTTCAGGTTTCCCATCGGATAGGAGAGGAGGTGAATGTACAATCTCTTCGTTTTTGCATTGTAGGTAAGCAGGGTGTTGTCGGGAGCGACAAATCCTGCCGGCGCTTCGGTACATCCGTAGATCGAACGGTTGTTGTATTTCATCCATTCTCCCATGGCTTTCAAACGGTCCTGGGCACGGTAGTCAAAAAGTCCACGGGCGGTGGGACCTACATTCAACAATAGGTTTCCACCTTTGCTAACCGATTCGATGAGCAATTCGAGCAACTGTGCCGGACTCTTCCAACTGGTTTCATCCCTGAAATATCCCCACGAACCGGAGAAGGTCTGACAGGTTTCCCAATATACTTTCTGACCATTGCGTTCAGGCCATTTCTCTACTTTGTACTGCTCGGGTGATTCGAAATCCCAGCCATAATCTTTGTCTTTCAGGTCGAGACGGTCGTCGATGATGATGTTTGGTTGAAGCTGGCGTACCATTTTCAACAGATCTTCAGAACCCCAATCGTCGCGGCCTTTGCCGTTTTTACCCGGGAAGGAGAAGTCAAACCAGATTACATCGATCTGTCCATAGTTTGTTAGAAGTTCACGCACCTGGTTCTTCAGGTATTCGCGGTATTTGACCATGTCTTTGTCTTTGTTCACACGGGCATAGGCAGAGTCCGACTCCTGACGCTGCGGATGTACCCTGTCGATGGTGTAATCGGGATGGTGCCAGTCGATCAGCGAGTAATAGAATCCGACTTTTAGCCCTTCGGCCCTCAGCGCTTCGACATACTCCTTGATGACATCCCTTCCAAATTGGGTATTGGTAGTTTTGTAGTCGGTGTATTTGGAATCGAAGTTGCAGAACCCTTCGTGGTGTTTGGCCGTGAGTACCACATATTTCATGCCGGCCTCTTTGGCCATACGGGCCCACTCTTTGGGATTGAACAGATCAGGGTTGTACTCTTCGAAATACTTCTGATACTGCTCATTGGTCATTTTTTCATTGCTCTTGACCCATTCGTGACGGGCAGGTAAAGCATAAAGGCCCCAGTGGATAAACATCCCAAAACGGGCATCCGTCCACCAGGTCATGCGCTTGCTTTTTTGTTCAGGCGTTTCTGTTTTGTACTGAGCCTGGGCGGTGGTCCGCAGACTGACCGAGGTCAGTAGTAACAGGCTGATCAGGCCGATTTTTAAATTGTTTCTCATTTGGTTGATTTTAGAAATGTGTTTTGGTTGTATTTTGAGAATTATTACATGCGAATATCGCCTGCTACCAATTCGGTAACGTTGATGGTTGGTATGACAAAACCGTTGAAATTGGTTCCCTCCGTTTTTGCATGTAAAATACCCCGGACTGTACCTACGGCCAACATGACGAAGTGGGTGATAATGCTCTTAGGCACAATAACTTCCGATTCTAATATAAAAGTATTCCAATCATTGGGTTCTATCATGAAGAAACAGGACGCTTCAATAATTAAAAATGGAATAGTCTGTTGTTCGAATTGAAAGGATGCTTTAATACTTATAAGTTTATTTTCCTTGTCTGATCCAAATTGTAAACTTGTCTTCAAATTCACAGCTTCACCAATTTTAAAAGAACCTGGAATAATTGCAAATTGATCGGTGCTAATTTTTGCCAGAGAAAAACGGATGTTTTTATTTTCCATTATGCTCTTTTTAGGAATGATTCAGATTCTCCACTACTAAGTTGGTTATCACCACCATAATACTTGTTATCACTACCATAATACTTGCTTTCAAGCAATATGTTCATTATTTCAGAGCTGATTATTATTTCAGGTTGAACCGATTCCGGAATTTCATAATTAACAGAAGAGCTGAAACCTACGATTTCAATCAGCTGAATACCTAAAGCCAATTCAAGTTTTGAAATGGTTTCAAGCGAAAGGTTTTCACTTCCTTTCACTATTTTATTGATATATTGCGCCGATACACCCATTTTATCTGCCAATTCTTTTTGGCTGCTTTTTTGATCAGTAATTGCCCTGAGGATTTTAATCGCAATTAACGCCGACTTATCGAGCCAGTTCTTATTTGCCTTTCTCCAAAGTGCTTTTTTTTCAAAACCCGAGGTTTCGTCGGACACTAAAGCCAGGAATTTTTCTATTCTTTCTTTGTTCATTATTGATGTGTTGTTTTTAAATAATTTGGGGCTAAGAAACGTGTTTAAAATTCAAATTCAACAAAATCCATTAACGAATCGGAATCAAAAACATCATAGTCAATCAAAAAATTTCTGCATTGTTCAAGTTTCTTCAACTCTTCTCTTGTAAGCGGATGGCCTCGCATCTCCTGAGATTGTTTAATTGCACCTCCGGTAATTACATAATAATTGGAATCAATTTTAATGGCGTATAATCGAAGCCATCTTTTTTTTGATTTGTATTTAGGTAGAAATTTAATACAGGATGAATAGTTTGATAGCACTTGGAATAAATCATCCAGGTTGGCCCTATTTTCTGAAAGTAAGTCATATAAAAGATTTGCATATTCGATTGTCTGTGTTATTGCTTCATCAATACCAATCTTTTCATATTTTAATACATCACTATTTATTTTGAAATAATCGTATAACTGCACTGTATCCGTCCACATATCGAATAATCTGTTCAACTCATCAGGGCTGTTACCAAATTTAAACGAATGTAAGTATGGTGCAAATATAGGAACTATTTTCATGAAATCAACCTGTAGGTTTATTATTTTCTCAATGAGCTGATTTTTAATGTCTCTTATGTCGTTGTAATTCAGAGAACCGTCAGGATCAGTTGCATAATGCAATTTTGGTTCATCATAAGGGCTGTTTAGGATCGGATTTTCTGAACTCATATTTCAAAAAAAAAGTATAAACGAAAATTACAAATTATTATTGGTATGCAAGGATTATCCATATAAGAAATTAATATTTAAATCA
Source organism: uncultured Tangfeifania sp. (assembly GCA_964358545.1). GTDB lineage: Bacteria > Bacteroidota > Bacteroidia > Bacteroidales > Prolixibacteraceae > CAINVV01. Next base: position 5,736 of record CAYHQN010000006.1, read on the forward strand.
TTATCAAGTTCCACAAACCTTTACTAAAAGCAGGTGTGGGGAACGAAATGCAATTTATGGTAACGAAGGGATGGTTGCATGGAAGGGTTTCCATTCTAGGCATTTGTATAACATCATCCATCATTCCTCATTTTGGCGTAATTCCCAGTGTAACAATCTCATGAGCTCTGATTTTTACCTGTATGGAGTTTCCTGCAACGATTGGTTTCGCACCGTTATCCAATGGTAATTCGATCAGGTTCAGCCTTCTGGCATGTTGAATAGCTACCGGAACCTGTAGTTTTACCATGGTCTCCTTTCCTTCCATCTCGGCCAGCCTCACCACCAGTTCCTTTCCCTCTTCTGCTTGTTTAATACCTGTGAGCGCTATATTTTTGGCATCTACCGAGAAGAAAGAGGCTTCTTCCGGACGTGTTGCATGAGCTTTAACCAGTGCCAAAGATGGAGGCTCGGCCGCATAAACAGGTACATTGAAATCTTCACCTTCAGCGAGAACCCCTGATTTCCAGTCGCCTTCGTGTGGAAAGAGAGAATAACTGATGTTGAATTTTCCCAGATTGGGATAAATATCGGGTTCTCCCCCCGAGCGCATCAAGGTGATTCGCAAATCACCTTTTGAGTAGGAGTGTCCGTATTTTGTTTTGTTCAGCAAAGCGATACCCACCTTTCCGTCACTGACATCTACCCATTTTTGGGAGGGAACCTCCTGTGCATCATTGTTGGCTGCACTGCCTCCAGTAGCAGACGAGTGTTTGAGCCAGTCAGGTGCTGCTTTCCCGTTGAGCACCCCGTCGACAGCCCGTTCCACCACATCGAATGGTACCTGCGAAAAGAATTTGGAGTTATCCATGGCAATGGGAAAAACAGCACGCAACATGGGCGAATCGGTCGAGTCGCTACCCGTCTCAAGCCAGTGCACCTCCATGTCGTAATCGATGCGCGGATAAGAGCGGTAAAGCATTGCGCGTTCGATAAAGCGCGACTTTCCCCAGCTCTTGACGGTTTCAACACATGCCCTTACCGGACCTTGCTCCACCACTTTTACGCTGATTACTTTGGTGACCTCCTCCTGTTTGACTATTTTGTTGAGGGTCCAGGATTTCATTCCTCCTTTTTTATCTTCGAGGAACATCTCCAGCTTGTTAAGCTGACCTCCCTCACGAACGAACTCCTTTTGGGAACGTTTGTCATAAAGGCTTACAATGCCACCGGTTTTCATGTCAAATTTTACCCTGAAGAAATCGGTTTCGAAAGTGTTGTCACTTAACTGGATCTGTTGGTTGAAAGTTCCGGGTTTGGTCATATCGACATAAAAGGTTTTATATCCGCCTGCAGGCATCTCATCTACCACAAACTGAACTTTAGAGGTAAATCCGGGAGGAGTTGACTTTGCCCAGACGATTTGGGCGGGATATATTTTTCCTGCACCATCACGTACTTGAACGGTGGGCACATTTCCCTGGCCTTTGTCGATTGGTTTGATGTTTTTGGAGCCATAATAATTGCCCCAGCTGGCGATTTTTGCGGTAGTGGGTTCCTCGTTGGAGAAGACGTTTGCCTCGACAATTTTTTTACCGCCATACGGCTGAAGGTTGTAGGCAACAATTGGTTGGCCGATGCCGGTTTGGAATTTGACTTCATCGGCCATTTTTCGAAAAGCCTGGTTGCGCAATTCGGTGCTTTTGCGCAGCACTTCGCTGTATCGGGCAACTGCCTCTTTGTTGGCCTCGTTGATGGCCGAACCCGGCAGGATATCATGGAATTCGTTGAATGCAACCGTTGTCCAGAGATCATGGAACTCCGATGCCGGATATTTTTCGCCATGGAGCCATCGCAGGGTGTTGAAGAATTCGCTTGCATAGAGGGAATTTTCGCTGTTGCGGTTTCCCTCTTTGATGCCCGCTACATTGGTGTAGCAGCCTTCGAAGATAAATTGCATCTCACCCCGGTGGGTAGGACGTCCCTCCATCTCCCGGGCAGATTTGTTGAAGAAGTCGGTTGCGGTAGCGAATTTGACCGCCGGATAGCCTGGCGTTTGGTCGAGTTGATGAACCATCTCAATATTGGCCCTCGTAGGACCGCCCCCATGATCGCCTACTCCGGTGATCTGCAGGATTCTCCGCTTTTCGGGGGAGTATTTCTGCATATCATCCTTCATCTCTTTCTTGATGTTTCCGTTGTAACCGTCATTGGCATAGCACAATACCCTTGACGAGTCTGGGGCTACCCACCAGAAGGTGCCGACGTAGGGTTTGCAGCGGTGGAAATAGAAATAGTCGCAACCTGCCAGTTTTAGGATCTGGGGCATTTGCGAGATATGTCCGAAATTATCTGGCAACCAGCCAACTTTGGCCATTTTACCCAATTTGCTTTGGAAATAGCGTTGTCCCAACAGAAAGGAGCGGCTGATGGCCTCCCCCGATGAGAGGTTCATATCGCCCTCTGTCCACATGCCGCCAACCGGTTCCAGGCGTCCCTCTTTGACATACTTGCGGATCTGCTCCAACAGGGGTGGATCGACCATTTCGACAAAGTTGTAGACGGCAGCCTGGCTCTGTACCATGGTATAGTCGGGAAACTCCTTCATAAATGCGACCACCTGGCGGAGGTTGTCGTTGCACATCTGCATGGTCTCGGAATAAGTCCATAACCAGTTCATGTCCATATGGGCATGGCCCACCACCTGAATGGTATCTTTTTTCTGGGCGGAGACGTTGGAGGAAGTGCTGGTGATGACCAATACAATCAACAGCAAAACGATCATTTTTCTCATAATTTTCTTTGTAAGCTTGGAGCCCTTTGTGTCACCCTTTGCGTACTTTGTGGTCAAATAAAAATATCACCACCAAGGACCCAAAGGGATTCACAAAGGGTTCACAAAGTAAATAAAGCGCTGATTAAAATATTGAAAGTGAGTTTACTCCTCCAGCAGGTTCACCTCTTTGATTTTGCCTGATTTACCATTGAGACGAAGTGTTTTAATTTCGTAAGGATGGAAGCTTCCACTCCATTTCTGTTTGACAAAGGCAAGGTCCAGATTGGCCGTTACTGCCGTTCCGTTGGTCTCCACACAGCGCAGGATCAAATCTTCCCCGATTTCCGACTGCTTAATGGCCGAAACGATGACATTCTGTGCATCCACCGCCAGAAAAGAGCCTGATTTTGGCATGGTCCCCCTGTGAATTCCCTGGTAGATGGGAATGGAGGGCGCCATAAACTCCTCTGCAATTCTGACCATGTTGCTGTGTTGCCAGTTTCCGACATGAGGAACCAGAAGCATTCTGAAAGTTTGGATGCCCTGATCCTGCCACAAGTGTTCTGCTTTCATATCGAGCACTTTTGGATTGTGGTGGGCATAAACAGCAGAGCGTGCAACAGATATTCGAAGGTCATTGCCGGCCACATTGTAACCATATTTGGCATCGTTGAAAACGGATAATCCGTAATTTGCAGAACCCCGCTTGCCGGTCACATCTATCCACCGCTGACCGGGATCTTCATCGCCGTTGGTAGCCCGGATGATCGTGCCGTAAGAGGTTTCATAAGTTGCCACAGGTGAATCTATTTCGACAGGGAAGGAGAATTTTACCATTTTCAGGTGCTCGTGCCAGTCGAGGGTCACCGCAGCTTCCGGGTTTTTGGAATCTGCATAGAGTGTCCAGTCGATGGTGAGGGTGGAATTTCCGTAGGTGGCGATTGAACGGATCTTTCCGCGCAACGGTCCCTCTTCCAGAATCTTGATGGTGGCATTGCCAAAAGCGCCAATCTCCTTGTTGAAAGTCTTGATGTCGTGGCTCCAGGTATCGCTTGGGTCGTCGATTATAACCGCCCTGCAACCGGTATCTCCGCCGGCAAACAGCTCTTTCCCTGCAACCTTGTCATAGACACCAATTGTTCCGTTGTAAGAGATGTGCAGCCTGACCAAATCATTTTCCAGGCTATTCTCTGTGACCTTCACAACATTTTTGGGGGCAGGATTTTCACTATTCCAAAGGCGGATCTGACGGTAGCCCATCGCAGGGACTGTCATGCGGACCACCAGCTTTTTGCGGCTGCCGGCCTCTGAAGAACCTGGCGCCCATTGGTGTGCAAGCGCATTCCCATTTTCATCATCCACCCTTGAGGATTTGTGCATGGTCCCCCAGTTGTAATCGTACTCCACATTGCCGGTAACTTCCCAGGCATGGGGATTGAAAACAAGCAAATATTGCGATTCCGGATCTTCGGTAGCAACCTGCCATTCCAGTTTCTGAACGCCCATGAAAGTGGCCTGGTGCGCTGCATCTAGCGCATAGCCGAATCCCTCGCGGGCGCTTTGTGAATGGTCGAAGAGGGAAGAGCCGGCCAAACTATCGTGAAACTGTAAAAACAACACTTTGTACCAGGCCGCCGTAAGTTCCTGTTTCGGGTAATGGGCGCCCCAGGCGACCGATCCGATAGCGGCAACTTTTTCGGCAGTCACCAGGGCTGCCTCAGACTGACGGTTCCCTTTTTTGATCTCAGATTCGGCTGTGTAACAACCAACGGCATGATGCTGCAGGTCATCCTTGATGGTAGGCAGGCTGAGACTCTTATCCGCATGCGCCTCCTTGAAATAGGTTTCCGGGGTACTGTAAAAAACTGACGGAGCCCCTTTCTCAACTTTTAATTCATTGATGGAACTGATGTTTACTTTGGTCGCACCACCACCATGGTCGCCGGCGCCATAATAGGCCATGAAGCTTTTCATGGGTTGATTGCCATATTGGGCAACAAGATTCTCCACACGTGTGCGTACCGAGCCACTGTCGTTGTAGCCAAATTGGATGCGGTAGGTCAGCACTTTTGTGCCATCTAAACCCTCCCACCAAAAAAGGTCGGAAGGCAATGTTTTTTCACGGATACCCGGACGCATGAAGATGTAGTTTTCCATCCCCTGCAACTTGATGATCTGTGGAAGGTTGCCGGTATGGCCAAAGGAATCAGGATTGTAGGCCACTGTGGAACGATGGCCCAGCAAGCGCTGCAAGGTTTGCTGGCCGTAAAGTCCCTGGCGGACCATGGCTTCACCTGATGGAATATTCATATCCGGTTCAACCCACCAGCCACCAACCGAACACCAGCGGCCCTCTTCGACGCGTTTACGGATCTCCTTGAGCATGGCAGGATCATTTTCTGCTACCCAATGGTAAAATTGTGCGGAACTGGCAGTGAATTTGAAATCAGGTGTTTCTTTCATGCGGTCAAGGGCCGACTGAAAAGTGCTGTGCACGACCGAAATCCCTTCCGACCAGTTCCATAACCATACCGGATCGATGTGCGCCTGGCCGATCATGTGAATTTTAAATTTTGTCGCATCCAAAGTCCAGGCAGTCCCGGACTGAAAGCTGTTGGCAAAAAGATTGGTGGCAGGCGCCAGGGCCAGAATCGCTGTGCCTGAGGCGGCTCCCTTAAGAAAACTCCTGCGGGAGAGTTGGTTTTTTGTTTTGTTGTCCATTGGTTGTACTTGTTTAGTGATCAATTGATTCTATTTAATTTCAGGCTATTAGCAATTAGCTTTTAGCTGTTAGCTTCCGTTTTATCCAGCGACTCGTTCCAGTCGTCCTAGTCATCCTAGTCTTCCCCGTCAATTGAAGTGTTAAAGTTAATCATCTCCTGAAAATTACCGTTGCCGGGATTGTCTGTTTTTCTACTCCTGATCCGGCATATTTTAGCTCAAGAAACATACCTCCACCAGCCTGAAAATAGTGCAGCCGGATGGGGTGCATCCCTTCGCTCAACTCTACTTGCCCCTGTTTCTCCGAATCTGCGCTGTGTGGGCCGTCGTTGTCGATTACCATTTGATTGTCAATAAACAGTCGGCTTCCATCGTTAGACCGCAGGAAAAATTCATAAGTTCCAGCCTTCCTGATAAGGAGTTTTCCATTCATCACAAGCGCAAACTGATCCTGTGGAGGGGCAATCTTCTCCAACGAAAAGTTGAAGATTCTCCCTTGTTTGACAACGGGTGAGGCAGCGAAATCAGGTAGTTTTGTCCATGCACCGCTATAATAGTTTACCTCCAGTCCGTTGACGGATTCGTCGATAAAATCTATGTGGCAGACGGATGAAAAGCTGGCCTCATAACCTTTTAGAAACGCCTTTGCCTTGATGGTTGCTGGTTTTGAAATATTAAATCCATTTTTATACAGGTTGGCCAAAGAGTCGGGTTCGCTGCCGTTGGTGGTGTAATAAATCTTTGTTCCCGGCACATCTGATCCTATTTTTATCAAAATGGTATCGGTATGGTTTACCAGCGTATCACGCGGATGAATCATTGGAGCCGGCAGAATCGATTTTTGCAGCATCTTTCCTGCACCCGCTGAGGTGAATTGATAACGGCCGGAAGCCACACTGAAAACGGCATATTGCCCCTCTGTGCGGAGAAATTTTACATATTTGTTTCCCGAAACAGAATTCCCGTTCAGGAGCACCGAGGCTTCATCCTGAGCCAATACATAAACAGTCGCGGTACTGTTAGCCGGAACGACGACATCGAGCTGGTAATCGGCACCATTGAGTTTCCAGTTAGAACTGATTGTCCCATAGGCTGATGGATAGGAGCAATTTACATAAGAAAGAGCGCTTACCGGAATGGGTCTGATGAGGATATTTTTAAATCCTGGATGTTCAGGATCCGGCGAAATGCCGCCCAGACTTTGGTAAAACCAGGCGCAGACACTGCCGAACATCGGATGGCTGTGCGAGGCATCACCCAGCCAGGTCTCCCAGATGGTGGTGGCGCCCTTTTCGATCATGTTGCCAAAACTCGGGTAGTCGCGCTGGTTCATCAGGGTATAGGCCACATCAATCCGGCCGAGATCGGTCAGCACATCCAGCAGCAAAGGAGTGCCAAGAATGCCGGTATCAAAATGCGCTTTGTTCCCGGTGATAACTCTTTTCACGAGTTTGGCCGCTACCGAATCTGTATTACTCTCTTCAGTAATCCCAAACCCTAGCGGGAAGGCGTTGGCAGCCTGTTTTCCAACCGAATAGGTATAGGTTTCCTTGTTGAAATAGCTTCTGTTGATATCCTTTTTGGCTTTATTTGCCAGTAACCTGAATTGCTCCTGGTCGATGTCCTGACCGAGCGCATCGCTGATCTCCATCATCAATTTGCAACAATGGAAATAGTAGCAACTGTTCACAAAATCTGGCGGTAACGCCACTAATTCAGGTGGGACCCACTCTCCAAGACCCTGGTTGACTAGGATTCCTTCGCTGTCGAGCTGACTCTTCATGTAATAAATCCATTGCTTCATCCCATTGTAATGGTCACTCAAAATTCGGGTATCGCCATAATATTGGTACATGTACCAGGGAATGATGATGTAAGCCGATCCCCAGGCTGTTCCGCCACCACCATCCTGGTAAGGGGTCGTGTTGGGAACGTAACCGGTTTCGTGATTTTGGGCATCGCGGATATCGTTCAACCATTTGGTGTAAAACTGGGTCAGGTCAAAATTATAAATGGCCGCTTTGGCGGAGATCTGTCCGTCACCGGTATACCCTCTGCGTTCGCGGTGCGGACAGTCGCTGGGCAAACCGCCATGGACATTTCCCAGCTGTGTCCTGCGGTAGTTGTCCAAAATCTTGTTCAGCAGCGGGTTGGAACATTCAAATGTTCCTGCCGTTTGTATATCGGTATTAACCACCCTTCCATTCAGGTTTTCAAGGGTCATGGGCGAAGGTGAGCCGGTCACATCAACGTATCGGAATGCATGCCAGGTAAAGCGGGGCTCCCAGATTTCGGTACCCTCGCCTTTCAAAATGTAACTGTCCGATTGGTCGTAACCCGGACCAAGTTCTTCGATAAAACGAAGCTGAAGCGAGGTGCCTTTTTTGCCTTCTACCTTCAACCTGGCCCAGCCAGAAAACATCTCACCGAAGTCGTAGCGATATATGCCAGGCACTTTTTCAATCACTGAAACAGGCCGGATGGTCCGGGTGACGCGGTCGGGCGGTGAAACCTGAGAGGTGAGCTTCCCGGTAGGGGATGTAACCAATTCGGCTTTTGACCATTTGTCGTCGTTGAAGCCTGTTTCGTTCCACCCTTTTTGTTCCATCCGGGCATCGTATATTTCGCCTGTGTGCAAACCGTTGTAAATAATGGGGCTTACGGAACATTTCCAACTTTCGTCACTGGTGATCAGCTCCCAACTGCCATCCATGTATTCGATGTCAAATTGGGCGATCAGCCGGGGTGTGTTGTACCAAAGCATGGTATCATCGGGACGGTCGGCCTGGATGTACCAACCGTTACCGAGCAGGATGCCAAATGCATTGGCTCCGGCTTTCAGGTTTGGCGTAATGTCAAAGGTCTCGTAAAGAACGGTTGTGGTCATGTTGCCAATTTTGGGTTCGCCCCATTTTTCCAGCCTGCGTTTGTCATAATTGGTCTGGTTGGGCGAGAGGCAGTGGTCCCCGATCTTTTTCCCGTTGATCGATAATTCGTAGTACCCCAGTCCGCTGATGTATGCCCTGGCCTTTTTTACCGGCTTGGAGATGGTGGCCTCTTTCCTGAACTGAGGCGCCGGCAGTTTCCAGTTTCCGGTGTTTATCGCTGATGGAGCTCCAATCCATTTTGCCTTCAAGTTATCTGAACTCAGGAGTCCCATCTCCCAGGTTGCTGTTGGGCTCCATACGGATGAATAGTGCTCATTGCTACGGATCTGTACTTTCCAGAAAACCTTCATGCCTGGTTGCAAGGGTTTTCCCTTGTATTCAATTTGAGTAGAATTATCTGATTTCTGGATTCCGGAGTCCCACAGGTCCGGAAGGTTTTTCTGAAGTAAGGTTTCATCTGAAGCGACCATGATATGATAGGAAGATTGGGAACTTCCCCTCCTTTCTGTTTTCATTTTCCATGAAAGTCGGGGCGACATAGTCTCAATACCTATGGGATTCGTCAGGTATTCACAAAGAAGGTTAGAAACCTCAAAATTTACTTTCTTGGGTGCACAAGAAAAAAGTACCAGAACAAACAGCAGTGAGATGCAGGTTCTCATGTGATAAGTTTGTGTTAATACGTAGTAGTTATGTCGTTCCTGATTCATCAGGTCTCCTGAGAATTGTGAAGGTTATCCGGTAAATCGTTTTTAAAGATAACCTTTATGTTTGAACTTACAAAGGAAGAATTACAGAATTGGAGGTGCCAATTTGGCACCTCCAATTCTGTAAATATGGGACTTAGAATTCCTCCTTTTGCATTTACGGAGCATGGTTTGCTTCTTAGATCATCTAATTTAATACCGCAGATTTCCTAATGTAATCTTCGTCGTGCTGGTAAATAAACAGACAAGTGCCCTCTTTAATGGTCTCGGCCACAGGTTTGATGAGATTTGGAGGGAGGGACGGGCATCCCAAGCTCCTGCCCAGCCGGCCTGTTTTCTGAATAAATGCCTCTGTGGCATAGTCGGCACCATGGATGATAATCTCACGCTGCAATGCCTTGTCGTTAAATCCTTTTTCAATACCTTGAAGGACAAGCGACACTCCTACTTTGGATCCAATGGCCATGTGCCCTGTGATGTAAAAGCCCAAACTACTCTTGAAAGTCCCTGATTCGTTGGAGAAATTCTTTGCATACTCCTCGCCGGTGTTTCTACCATGGGCGACATAAGTTTGGTACAGCAGCGTTTTTTTGACCAGATCGATTACGTACATGCGCTTTTTTGTGCTCGATTGAGAGAAATCTATGATGGTCAGGATCGATGAATTCAGTAATTTTCCCTCTTCCTTCAATTTTTCGAAGCCTCTGACAGCAAGTTGGAATGCCTCATTTGACAATCCATATACTGACAAATTCAAAACAGAATAGATGTTCAATTTTTCTTCCATGTCTGAAAAATTGACTGAACCTGCTTTGTTCAGCATTGGTAACAACACCAAAAGAAGTATTAAAAAACGTTTTATCATCTTGCTAAGTTAGAATTTTTATTCGGGATGTTTGGTTTTAATTGGAATTTTTGCAAAATCTGTTTGGTTGATTACTTTTGATCTCAACAATCAGACAAGCCCGGATCGGTAAGTACTGATCAGTAAAAAAAAGTTTGAAATGCAAAAACCAATATCCATCCTTGCCCTGCTTGTGCTGATGATGATTTCGCTTTCAGGTTTGGGCAGGGTGCCACACAAAGCAGTTGACAATCGGTTTCCTCAGAAAGTTTCTGTCGACAGGGAAGAGCTTATCTCATATGCAAGGAGTTTCCTGGGTTCTCCTTATCACTACGCAAGTGCCAGCCCTAAAAAGGGTTTCGATTGTTCAGGTTTTGTCAATTTTGTGTTTAGGCATTTTAAGATTGCTTTGCCCCGGAGTTCCAACGAGTTTAAATCAATTGGTACAGATTTGAAACCTGAGGAGTTTAAAGTAGGAGATATAGTTGTTTTTTATGGCTTCAAAAACAAAACAAAGATTGGACATGTCGGTATTATTTGTGAGGCCAGGGGCATGCAGTCGAAATTTATACACGCCTCCTCCGGCGTAGTAAGAGGAGTCATTGTCAGTGATTTGGGATCCGGAATGTACACCCGTCGTTTTTTCAGGTGCATTGACGTGATAGGCAGAAAATAAACCGAGGTATATATTGATGGTAGAAAGATAGCCAACCGAAGTAGTACGAACCTAACCAATAAAAATCGAAATGAGCAAACAGGAACTCCACGAAAAATATCTTGAATTGGCTGAGCGTTATCAGGTAGAATTTCTCAGGGAGGAAAAGATTTTATTCCTGATATCCATGCTGAGGCTCATTGTTTTCGTAGGAGGCATTGGGTTAGCCAGCTACGGTTTTACCAAAAGCGCCTTCGCGGGAGCCTCCGTTTTATTGATTTTCATTTCACTCTTTCTTGTGCTGGTTTTGCGCTATTCACGTCATGACCGGAAAAAGAATTTGCTCGAAAATCTGGTTAATATCAACAGGAATGAGGTAAAAGCCCTGTCGTTTGATGTAGTGCCATTTCAGGACGGTAGTCAATGGATAGATAGCAGTCATGACTTCTCCAATGATCTGGATCTCTTCGGTACAGGATCCGTTTTTCAATACCTGAACAGGACAGTTTCAGGATACGGGAATAAAATTCTCGCGATCTGGTTGTCAGATCCTTTCAGTTTATCAGCAAAAATGAAGGAGAGGCAGGAGGCTATCCGTGAACTATCCTCCAAACTGACCTGGCGTCAGGAGTTTATTGCAAAAGGTATGGGGCACTCTTTTGAGGAAAAAGATGTTGCAGGATTATTAGCATGGTTGAATGATAAACAGAAATTTTTCAAATCGGGTTTTGGGAAATTTATCATCTTTCTGCTACCGTCGTTGGCTATCTTAAGCCTTGTACTTTTAATAGCAGGGGTAATTCATTATTCAGTTTTCACCTCCTTGTTCCTGTTGAACCTTATTCTGATTGCATGGCATCTTCGAAGTATTGGAAAGATACACATGAATCTTTCCAGAATTAATATATTTCTTTCATCGCTTGGCAGCCTGTTGGCAACCTTTGAGAAGGAACCCTTTCAGTCTCTTGTTTTGCAGAGGATTCAATCGGACATCTCAGGAACTTCAAATCCGGCTGTATTTCAGTTAAAAAAGCTTAGTCGCATATTGCAGGCTTTTGACAACAGGATCAACCTGATGGTAGGACTTATTCTTAACGGTTTGTTGCTTTGGGATTTCCATTGCATTTACAAACTTGAAAAGTGGAAAGAAAAGTCGAAAGATCATCTTCCCAAGTGGCTCAATGATCTTGGTGAGATTGATGCATTCATCTCATTGGCAAACTATGCGTACAACAATCCTGATTTTATTTTTCCGGTGGTATCTTCCGATAAAAGCATCCTAAAAGCCAAGAATCTCGGTCATCCTTTAATCCATGAAGATAACAGGATTTGTAACGATTTTAACTTACCAGGAAGCGGCCATATCTGCATTATTACCGGGGCAAATATGGCAGGTAAAAGCACGTTTCTCAGAACAGTAGCGGTTAATTATATTCTGGGAATGGCAGGAACTCCTGTCTGTGCTTCTGAAATGCAATTTACGCCTCTGAAGCTTTTTACCAGCATGAGAACTACCGATTCACTGGATCACAATGAATCCTATTTTTATGCAGAGCTAAAACGACTAAGAATCCTGAAAGAGAGATTGGAAGAAGGGGTAAATACCCTCTTCATTCTGGATGAAATATTGAAAGGTACCAATTCAAATGATAAAAGCACCGGATCAAAATTGTTTCTGAAAAAGATCATCGGGCTCGGAGGGAACGGACTGATTGCCACACACGATACCTCCCTGGGTGAGATGGAAGAAGAATTCCCTGAATTGATTGCCAATAATTGTTTTGAGATTGAAATTGAAGGAGAGCGGATCATCTTCGACTATAAACTTCAGAATGGAATAACACAGAAAATGAATGCCTCCTTGCTATTGAGGCAGATGGGTTTAACTGAATAACAAGACTGTATGAAATTGATATCTCTGTCAGATGTTGAATGTAACAGACAGGATGGCTGATCTGCCATATCCATTTACCCCAGAGCCGTGAAACCTGTAATCTTTGTTGAATAGGTTCTGGAGACCCAGGTCTAATTTAATGAACCGCATTGCATAGCTGGTATTGATATTAAAAATATTCCACCCAGGAGTGCCGCCAGGGGGAATCCTGTTATCATCTTTATCCCCCGCAGCCAAGCGATCTTGTTTCCCCGCAGCCTGCCACTCAAGGTTAATCCACCAATCTTTGAGCTTATACTCCACTGACAGACGGACGAAAAGTGGCGGAATACGTCTTACTGGTTCGTTTTTTGTCATATTCTGGCCATAAGTGTATGTCATGCTGCCACTAACCAGCCACGACTTACTTAGCTCGATATCCCACGCCGTTTCGGCACCCTGGATAAAAGCGCGTTCAACATTCTCTTTCTGATACACCGGATAACCCTCAATGCTATCACCAACAATTTTGTTGCGCACAATTAAGTTATATAACTCGTTGCGGTATAGGTATATTTCTCCCCTGAATTTCCGATCCTGAAATTTATACCCGATCTGATACTGAAATGAATGCTCGGGCTTGAGGTCAAAGTTTGGCGTTTCGTACCTGAAATCAACAATCCCTAATGTACCAAGATCATCAATATTTGGCGCCCTGAAACCTGTATTGATCGAAACAAACAGATTGGATGTTTCATTCAATTTTCTTAGTATACCTAAATTACCTACCAGTGCTGAAGGAGTTAGTTTTGTTATACCCAGGGTCTCATCCGCTACTTTATTTATAAATATATTATACCTTGCCCCGGCTGTGATGTTCCACTTCTGCAGACCAAATGTGTGCAGACTAAATGCAGCAAAACTGGTCATCGTGGCCCCATCCGGATATAATCCACGTTTTGAAACGGCTCCATCTGTCAAAATATCTCTGTCGTTGCGGATGCTGCTAACCAGATCGTTGTATACTTCGATCCCATTGTTCGCCGACCAGCCATTCCTGTCAGATGTTAATACTTCCGCCGAAAAGGCGAACGAACGCACTTTATCATTCTCGGTGCGTAAGACAGAAGAGCCATTCTTGCGAAGCTTTCTGCCTTCCTCGTTTTGCTGGTAAGAAGCAGTAACTACTGCAGATCTTACTAAACCGGTATTGAGCGTTTGATTAAGCCTTAGATAGGCCAGATCCCGTTTTTGGGGATCCATTTCATTAACAGCATAATTTTCAAGGGCCATTTTATGAAAAACCGGCACATGGCTTTGATGTATACGCTGGTATGCCATGGTGAGGCTGGATGATCGCGATAGTGATATCTTCCCTTTCAGATCGAAATCAAGTTCCCTGTAGCCGGTAGGGGTTTGTCTGCCTGTAGTATCCCCACCTACCAGGTCGCCAAAATTCCGCCAGGTAGTTCCGGCGCTGAAAGCAATTTTTTCATTGCTGTAATTTATATTGCCACGCAGACTTTGCTCCATACCTTGAGTTGCAAGCCTTGTAAGCAGCATGCTTTCCCATGTTGATTTTTCAGCATTCACTAGTTCACAGCTGAATGTCTGTACCGTTCCGCCTATGGCATCAGAACCATATTGCACAGAACCGCCACCGCGCAGTACCTCTATTTTTTCGATGCCAAAGAGATCAATGGTATTAAAATACTGATTGGGCCCATAACGCACCGTAGCATTACTGAGCCTGATGCCATCAACAAGCAAAAGGGTTTGGTTGCCGGTTAATCCCCGCAGGAAAGGAGATCCACCACCATGATTGGTCTTCTGTACAAATACACCGGGTGTCAGCAGAAGTGCTTCAGGAGCCGTACGTAATTGAAACTTCTGCATCGTTTTGTCATCGATTACCCTGATTGCTTCGGGGGTTTGTAACTGGGGTGACCCATATCTGTTGGCTGTGACCACTACCTCTGTAAGCGTCTGGGATGCCAGCGAATCCAGGTTTGAATTGTAGGCAATTTTCTGGGCAAACACCAATCCGGTGAAAGAAGACAAGAACAGTGAACAGAAAATTTTAATAGAAATATTTATCTTTTCCATTTTATAAAAATCTGATCACAAAACTAAAAAATGATCTTCATATACCGCGCCATCCAGTAAGGCCAGAGCCAGAAGACCGGTTCCCTTACCTGATGTGGATCTCCGCTCACTGCCGCCCATGGATTTTTGTCCCAGCGCACGGTGGCTCTTTCACTGGCTGGTGGCAGCACTGTCACTTGTATCTCCTCAAGAATGGGACTTCTGACGATCTGCACATCTTCGCGCAGGGTATGGTCGATGTGCCAGTCGACAAGATCGAGGGGTGCATCTCTCAGGAAATCCAGTGCCTGCTGAACGTTAACTTTTTTGCCTGTCGCCAGTGCATAAGCCAGGTTGTTGATCAGGTTTTCGCCCGACTCCTGGTTCTTCATCTTGATATTATTGATAAAGATGGTTTCTGAAGAGGTTATCTCTTTTCAAAATTGAACCACAGCTGAACATTGGCCGGATGCCCATAGGTAACTTCCGACATGGGCCGAAGCGTCACATTCCCGGGAGTGTAATAACCCTCGTGTTTGTAGGGAAGGATCACATAGCCCTCTGCCAGATTGGAAATCGGATTCATTTTTTGAGCGGCAGGGGAAATTTCAATACCTTTTGGGGATAGATAGATCACATTTCTTCCGGAGGGTTCAGCCAGAAATGAGGAGTTTGTTCCTTCATCAGCACTCAAAAGGTACGGACCATATTGCAAGGCGGCTTTTTTGAGTGAGGCTGGCATCTCATCCAGCGAATAGCTTTGCCTGTTGGGAGTAGTCAGCTTAACCTGATAATCCAGTCCGATTTTAAGTTGGTCCCCGGTTTTCCATACACGGTCGATGACCAGGTAACTATTTTCATTTTTGCCGATGATTGTCTTTCCATTGAGTGAGAAGGTGACATTTTTGGTCCAGGAAGGAATCCTAAAGGCTAGCGCTGTTGCACTATTTTTAGAAGTGTCGATTTTTAATGTGAAAGAGGAAGAGTTGGCTGCATCTTTGGAAAGGGTAAAAGCCAGATCGCTATCTTTGTATTTTGCATGGGCATAGAGGTTAACCTTTTTGATGCGATTTTCAGCAGTAACGATGATTTTTTTTGCCTCCAGCATCGCCTGCAAACCGTGGTAATCGCAGCACCACCAGCATCGTCCGGCCGAGGTGGCCACCTCAAATCCGAAATTTTTGCTGATGGGGTGACTTCCGAAATCGCCCGAATCAAACTGGTTGTACATCATTTCGTTGTAGAGGCAATATTCTGCCTCCTCGAGGTACTTTATTTTTCCCGTAGCTTTCCAAAGTTCTAGTCCCACCATGATAAAATCGGCCTCAGAGCATCCTTCGTCCCTGGAACCAGGTTTGCCTCCTCCGGCATCAAAGAACTCAGGAACACCTCCGGAGATCAGAAAATCAGGGGCATCCAACACCTGCTGGTATACCTTTTCTACATAATCAAGATGCTCTTTCGCTTTGGTGGCCTGGTACAACCGCATCACGCCGAGCAGGGTGTTTAAAAAGCCATGACTGTGCTGGTTCCCCAGGGATGGCAATAGCGGGTAGATGGAGCGCGCCGTTGCCAGGTAGTTTTTATCGGATGTTGCTTCATACAACTTTACCATACCATCGGTGATTTGGGTAAAACAGATGTATCCCATGGCTCCCATGGTCTTGAACCTCTCGACAACCTCCTTTTGGGTGCAGCTTCTTGCCGTTTTGAGCATGAAGTTTCCCAGTTTGATGGCAGACTGAAGGACAGCAGGGTCTTTGCTAACGGCGTAATAGTCCATCAAACCGGTCAGAAGTCTGCCATTTCCCCACAAGAGGGCCATGTGGAGACCTTCCAACTTCATCGGGTCGTCAAAATTAAGCTGATCGTTACCGAAACGTCCGTCTGGTTTTTGGGTCAGAATGATTTTGGTAGCCAGATCATGCAGGTTTACCGGATTTCCGGGTACCCGGATTCTGGAGAATGCGCTCAGGTAACGACCACACTGGTCGCCGCTGAACTCCGTGAACCGCCGGGCAAATTGCGGATCGAGCGTCACGCAGGCCAGGATAAAATCTTCCGTGAGCCTGGGATCGTCGCCAAAAGCGATCCTGTCGGTGATCATTTTGATACGGGTTTCCAATTCGTCGTTGAATGGATTGGATTTAAGATTCTTTCCTTGGTTTTCTGAGGAAATTAATAACATTTTGTTTCCGGGGGATGCGGATTGAGACCAGCCACAAAGCATCCCTCCCGACAACAGGAGTGCAAAGAAGAATTTTTTAAGCATGTTGGAGGTATTTACACCTTACAGGTTTTCAAAACCTGTAAGGTGTTAGCATTGTTATTTTATCCCGTAGTGATCGCGTAAGATTTTGCTGAAGAGCCTTCCAGGTAGGATATATTTTAGAACAACAGCGAGCTTTTGTTCCAATGAGGCAATGATATAACGATGGGAGGGATTCTTACATTCGACAATGCGAACTAGTTTTTTTGCCAGGATTTTGGGGTCCCAACCTTTGGATTCGTCATTTTCGATGATAGAGAGTGTCTTGGTGAACTGGGCCTGGTATGGATCACCTTCCCCGGTAGGAGAGAGAAATCCCCTGCGATTGGCCGAATTACTGGTATGGAAATCGCCCGGATTGATTACTACTACCTTGATGTTGAATTGTTTGACCTCCATCCGAAGCGCTTCACTGAAACCCTCGATGGCAAATTTTCCGGCTGAGTAGATGCCCTGGTAGGGAAGTCCCATCAAACCGCCTATGGAGCCAAAGTTGATGATGGTGCCGCCACCCTGTTTGCGCATAAAGGGTAAAATTGATTGGGTTAGCTGAACGAGTCCCAGAAAATTGGTGTGCATCTGAAGCTGAATGGTCTCAAAGGGAAGTGTCTCGATGGGTCCGCCAGTATGCATTCCAGCATTGTTGATCAGAACATCGATTCGTCCTTCGTTTCGAAGCACGGTTTCGACGGCAGTTTTGATTGACTTGCCATCGGTAAGCTCCATCAGTAACTCTTTCACGAGCGGATCGGATCCACCGGCCTTACGAACCGTTCCATAAACAGTGTGTCCGGCTTTTGCCAGCAACGATGCCGTCTCTTTTCCGAAACCTGAGGAGATGCCTGTGATTAGAACTACTTTTTTCATAAGAAGTGCCCCCGGTGCTAAATTAATTTTGGATTTTCGATTTTGGAGTACGCTTAATCAGAATTTCTTCAACATTCCAAGAAAATAACAATGGCGGCGCAATCCAAAATCGAAAATCGAAAATCCAAAATTATTGAATGATTCCCAAATTTTTTGCAGCCTTTGTGATCTTTTCGATAGAGATATCAACCTGCTCTTTTGTGTGTGTTGCCATCAGGGAGTACCTGATCAGACTGTCCTCTTTTGGTACGCCCGGTGAAACAACAGGATTGACAAAGATGCCGTCCTCCAGCAGTATTTTTGTGAGCATCAGTGCTTTGTAGTCATCGCGGATGAACAATGGAATGATAGGCGATTCCGATTTGCCGGTATCGAATCCCATCGATTTAAAACCTTTCAGGGCATAATTGGTGATATTCCAAAGATGTTTAATCCTTTCCGGTTCACTTTCCATGATGTCGAGCGCTGCAAGAACCGTTGCAGTAGATGCAGGAGTCATGCTGGCGCTGAAAATCAGCGTACGGGAACTGTGTTTGATGAAATTAATGGTATCCTTGTCAGATGCAATAAAGCCTCCCAGTGATGCAAATGATTTGGAAAAAGTGCCCATGATCAGATCCACACTATCAGTCAGGCCGAAGTGGGATGCAGTTCCGGCACCATTGACGCCAATCACACCAAGGGAGTGGGCGTCATCCACCATGATTGTGGCGTTGTATTTTTTAGCCAGTTTCACAATTACGGGCAAGTTTACGATATCACCTTCCATGGAAAATATTCCATCTACGACAATCAATTTGATACTGTCCGGGGTACAGTGTTTTAATTTGCTTTCGAGCGACTTCATGTCGTTGTGAGCGAATTTCAGTACCCTGGAGAATGATAGTCTGCTGCCTTCGATGATGGAAGCATGATCCAGTTCATCGAGAAGCACGTGGTCGCTTCTGCCTGTTAGTACCGAAACAACGCCGAGGTTAACCTGAAAGCCGGTACTAAAGCAAAGTGCGCCTTCTTTCCCTGTAAATCTGGCTAATCTTTCTTCGAGCTCAATGTGAATGTCCAGAGTTCCGTTTAAAAAACGTGAACCAGCACAACCGGAACCATATTTATCAATGGCTTTTTTTGATGCCTCTTTGATCTTTGGATGGTTGGTCAGACCGAGATAACTGTTCGATCCAAACATCAGGACTTTTTTGCCGTTAATGGTAACTTCGGTATCCTGATCCGATTCAATAACCCTGAAATAAGGGTAAATGCCTGCCGCCATAATCTTCTGAGGCAGATCAAATTTTGATAGTCTTTCCTGTAAAATTCCCACTTTATTTTCTTCTAAAGTTTATTTTTAGTCGCCAAATATAGCAAAAATGCCTAGTGAAACGGCCAAATTGGTCTTTGTTTAGAAAAGCTTGACAGTTTCAAATGCTTATTTATAATCATTCTTTTAAAGTTTTACTATCTTCACGAGATTGCCGGCCTTCCTTGAGCTGTAATTGACCTTAATATCTCCCTTTCCTTCTACCAGAAACTGGTATTCCGAAAATCCGTAACTCGGCACAGAAGTATAGATTGTTTCTGGTTTGTGCTCCTGGTAACTGGTCTTGTACTTGTCGAACGACAGGCCATTTTGAGCCTTAAGACCCACTCCTGCCGCAAGAATAGCCAGAACCAGCAAGTTGCGTAGAACATTTTTTATCATCTGGTATAGTTTGAATGGAAAACCCGGGATGAGTTCGTTTTACAGTATGTGAAAGTAAAAGATAATTTTCGAAAAATCGTCCTCAAACCCACATTATTTTGAAAAACAAGGCAGAAGGATTCATCTGCCTTGTTTTCAAAACCCATTCAAACAAAAAGGATCAGTGTAAATTCACTGATTTTTAATTACTTAACAGGGGATTTTAGATTGACCTCAAGCCACTTGTTTATCAATTGCAATCCGCTTAATGCCGAACTGTCGTTGGGACGAATGATCAACGCCTGTTGAAACAATAATTTCGCATCTGTATGATTGTTGTTGTTTAGCTTAGCCCAGGCAAGCATAATGACTGAATCATAATCAAGCGGATAAAGATTGACCACTTTTTCGAACAGATTTGTGGCAGTCTTGTAATCTTTTCTATTAAAATAGATGACGCCAAGCCAGTAATTTGTTGTTGTATTTAAGGGATCGATTTTTAGTATTTCCTGGTATTGCTCTTTCACTTTCTCCCAGTTTTCAATAGCGCTCAGGGGCTTGACGCATCCCAGTTTGGCCTCAATGGCGTAGGGTTTTAATGCTATTGCTTTCCTGTAAAAGGTGATCGATTCCCCGTACTGCTTTGCCATGTAGTTTAACCAACCCAAACGGATGTTGGAGATGTAATCGTCCTCCTTGAAAACAGGTTTCATCTCTTCAATCGCCTGAGTATAATTCTTTTGATTTTCCGCAATATAGCTCTTACTGAAAGCCGCTTGCAATTCGGTAATATTTTGAGCCTGCATTGCAAGGGACATCAAAAATAGTGTCCCTGTTATCCACAATTTTCTTAAAGTTTCCATTTTAGTCCTCCTGAATATGAATATTGATAATAGTAATTATTGTTTGTGCTGTTGCTCATCTTTTGTTGATCGAATGTAAAATTGCCCAGAACCGACAAATGTTTACCGATGAAATAGACAAGTGAGATTCCCGACCTGAAAAATGATGGGTCCGCAGAATTGTATACGTACAGCGAATTAAAAGTGTTGTAGTTTTTGAGATTTCCAAGTGTAATATTTCCTTCCGTCCATAAGTTCTTCGAAAATCTCAGACCGGCTGTCTGCGAATAGATGGTTCGAAGGGAACCGCTTTCAGACATGCCAACCAATGAACCGGTGAAATAAATATTTGATCTGCCCGGTAAAACTAAACCTGCTTGTAATCCCATTTGTTTTGTCAAGGTCGAAGAAGCCTTTAACAATGAAGCATTTGCCTCAAACGTAAAGCGGTTCAGATGGGTGGCCAGGGCAATCAGTCCAAGATTTCCGGGAGATGAGATGTTGCCAACATTTGTAAAAAGGTGATGATAGGCACCCTTGATCTGCCAGACTGGGTTCAGATTCCACTTAACGATGGCCACATAGTCGGGTTGCCTTGTTAGTACGTTGCTGATAATCTGTTCGTAATAGGAAAATCCCTGGTAGAGCGAAATCTTGTATCCCAATTCTGATTGAATCCCAAACCGATAGTAGATTTGATCGGAACGGGTTGTCGTCTGATTGGTTTTCATACTAAATTCAGTGTCGATATAGCCGACTGGATTGAACCGTTTGATGCCAAGTTTTTTTGTCGCTTCAGCCGAAAGGTTACCAGCATAGAACCGTGTATTTTCGGAACCGGAATTTAGGGCAGAATAATAGAGATATTCCCTAGTGAATTCATCTTGCTGATCAAAAACCAGTGCCTTTTTATATTCAATTCCAGCGGAGGTATAGTCGCCGGTCATAAAATAGGCATAGCCGGCGCGCTGACGCATAAATTTAGAGTCAACGCCTTCATCGAAAGCAACATTGGTCAGCGTGATCAGTTTGTTCCATTCACCATTCAGGTAATACTGATAAGAGAGGCTATCCGCTTTTTGAAAGCCCAGTTTGGTCTGGGAGAGCCCAAACAGTGGAAAGAATATATAAATCAGAATTATATACTTGCGCATGTTGCTTCAATTTTGATTTTATTTCTTGAGAAGGTAAATTTCTCAATTCTATTGTTTTTTATGAGTATGGTACCACTACTCTCATTCCTGATCTTGCCGAAAACAGAGAGATCAATTTTCGATGTTAGTGTTAATGATTTTGGGTGGTACGGATCGTCACTTCCAGTTTGTGACATGGAATAATTGGCTTTGACCCTATTAATGAATGGAGCGATAAAATCATGGATCCAGATCATTCCATTCCGGTTCGGCAGCGTATTCAATGGCAACTGATCAGATATCTCCAGATTTTCGTAATGCCCAAGCAACACCTTGAATGCGGTAAGGTAAAAATAGTAGAGCAAAGAGTTCTTACTCCCGTAAAAGGCCGTAAAATATAACATGTTCCCATCGTTGACATAATAGGCAGAACTCTTTGTTGTGCTGCAATAGAGATAGCAGTAGTTGTAGGCATCAGTAAAGGCTTCCCACCCTTCGGTTTGTGCAACGCCATGCTGGTCTGTATAACTAAATTTCAGGATGGTACCGGGAGAAAAATCAAATGCCTGCTTCAACAAGTCGTTCGATTGCACTCCGGAAATAATTTCACCTTCGACAGGGTCGGTAAAAGAAAATAATTTTTGGCCTTTTTGGTTTGACACAAGGTAATATGAGAAAGGATAGCTGATAGTCTTGGCACCTGGTTTTGGTGAGGCCTGAACTTGAAAATGAAGATGTGGTTGAGGAGATCGACCCGAATTGCCACAATTCGCCACAATATCACCGCACTTCACATGATCGCCCTTGGCTACTTTAAAACTTCCTTTTCGCAAATGTGACAATTGAGTGTATAGTCCTGGTAAGTGCCTGATTATTATTATATTTCCCCAGTTGTTAACCATGTCCGATTTGCCGATCTCATTGTCCTCTATCTGATCAATGATCTCTTCAACAACACCATCTGCCGGCGCCAGCGCAGGTTTGTTGTAGCAGTGGTAATTTTCGCACCGCATCCCTTTACCGGTAAAACTTTTCATCTCTTCGTCGAGCAACATAAAATCAAACGCCTTGCCCCATTCACCCTTGTGGGTATATTGGCCATCGTGACCCTGACTAACAATCCATTCTCCCCAAAAGGGTAACTGTAACGGATAGTAAAGCAATTGTGACAGCCTGATCTTGTTGTTTGCATAACTGTAAAGATTGGATTCAGGACTATAATTCTGAATGGGAGTCAGGATCAATCCGGTATGGTTCTTTCTCAGCATAAGAAAGTAGACAAAGAACAGGACAACCACAGAGAACGGAAGTGAGAAAACAGGCAATTGTGCTCCCCCAAACAATTTTGTCATAAAGAGCAGCACTATTGAAGTAAGCGGTACGAGTATAACAGTCCACAGATATGATTTTCTAGATGGAATCACGAAAAAGCCTCCGACTGCCAGAGCTGTCATGATATAATTGGCACCGATGTTGTAATAGGAGAAGCCTGCAGTGGCGGAACCGGTAAAGGATGCAAATAAATAGGCAGTAAGAAATCCGATGATTGAAAGGGAGAAGGCAATTCTTGAACTGATGAGCAATAAAACACTTATCAGTAATCCTGACAGCAGGTTGTTTTGGAAAAAGATAGAGCTGAGCGAACGCAGGTAGGTGTCGGCCAGCTTGTTGATTGTCAGCGTATCAACGGATTGCAGGAAGTTTACCAGATTACTTCCTCCAACTGAATATGCTTCATTGATCCAGTAAATATTCCTTTGGGTGAGACCAAGATTCTCAAAGGTAGAGGAGGGGAGCACAATCAGCCAGAATCCCAACACGAAGGGAATACTCAGATGTGGTAATCCGTACTTTCCAAGCCATCCACCTAAAGTAACTGACAATATCAAGGTTAGAAGAACTGCCAAAAACAGCAGACTGAAATAGACAATACCCGGATCAAAAAAGGTACCCATTCCAAGTCCGATCAGCAATGCATTAAAACTGTACAAACCTTGTCTGAGTTGAATTTTATCAAATCCCATCGAGTTGGCAATCAGAACGGCAGTCAATATGGCGATCAATCCGCTTAACCCGGCATAGAAATTGAGGAACGAAAGGATGATCATCCCGATTGCAAACAACTTGTTATTCAAAAAGAAAACGATTGAATAACTGTTCAGCGTAGCAGGCAGAATCTCCTCTTTAATCGTACTCAGGTGTCGTTTGATATTCATTGAGTAACTGAAGGTAAAATATTTTCAATGGTTGTTTGATCCGTTCTTATCTCATGTTTCACTGATAGTCTTCCACTTAGCCAAATCATTGATTTTTGGACAAGTGCCCGGGGACAATTTCCACACTTTCCAGATAATCCAATGTCTCGGCCTTACGAATCAGGTGCGGATGACTGCTCTGATCCAAAAGGACAATGTTGGGGCGAAATGTTATGAATTGCATCCACTGAGTCATGTTGTAGGCGCCCACTTTGTGGACGACCAAATGATCTCCTTTCTTCAGCAGTGGAAGTACAACATTCTCACGAATGACGTCAATGTTCATACAGAGTGGCCCAAATAATACTGTCTCTTCGGTATATTGGCCTCCCTCCTGCGCAGGAGTGACCTTGTGATCATACCAGAATGAAGTAAACAATGAGTTAACGCCAAAATCCATAATGGTAGAGCTACGGCCATCAGAAAGTCGCTTGTTGGCCAATACTGTCCCAAGCAGAAAACCTGCATCGTCGATCAAAGCCCTTCCGGTCTCGAGAATGAGCAAAGGAAGTTCCTCCTGTCTGAAGCCAAATCCAAGGAGAACATCCGTAATGGCATCGGCAAACTGATCGATGGTTGGAACGGTATCAGTACCAGGTAAGTACGAGCCTTTCAATGTGTTGGTAGAAGGAAATCCTCCGCCGAGGTCCAGGTATTGGATGTGTTTGCCAAATTTCTCACTGATATCCCATGACAGTTGGCACAGTTTTGACGCGGCAATGGCATAGGCCGAACTCTCCAGCATAAATGTTCCGATGTGGCAATGAAGGCCCACCAGATTTAAATGTTCACTGCCTAATATTCGTGATACTGCCGTCCATGCTTGTCCGTTTTCATAATTAAACCCGAAACGGTCCCATTTGGGATAAATTCCTGTATCCATATTGACGCGAATCGCCACCCGTGGCTTCAGATGAAACTCTTCACTCAGTTTGATGAGCGCATACAATTCATCGAAATGGTCTATGTGGATGAGTGAGTTGTTTCGGGAGGCAGTAACCAATTGATCATCGGTCTTATAAGGGCCATTAAAAATGATTTTGCTGCCGGGGACGCCATTTGCCAGGGCTTTTTCATATTCAAAACCTGAAACTACCTCCGCCCAGGATCCCTCCTGATGAAATACATTGCAAACGGCATTCAGGTAATTGGTTTTGTAAGACCAGGCAAACTGAACTTTAGGATAACGTGTCTTAAACACCCGGGAAGCATGCTGGTAATTCCTTCGGATTTGTTTTTCTGAGATAACAAAAAGAGGAGATCCATACTCCTTAATTAGCTCTTTTACACCGACACCCTCGATGTTTGTGACCACTTCATTCTTTGCCTGTGTACCGAATTTGTTGACGAAACCAACATTCAGCTTTTTAATGATAGGACGTTCGTATCTTATTTTTTCCATTTTGATATTTTTTATCCTTTATCCTTTATCCTTTATCCTTTTCACCTTACAACTCACCTTCTCCTGATATTTTCTGAAATTCGCTTACATCGGTAATCAAATCCCACGAATACCGGATAAACATTTTTCCTACCTCGTAGGTTTGGAAAGGTTCAACATGTTCGCCCATAGCCATTTTTACGAGAGTGGCAGGTTGATTTTGTCCTGCGGCAGCTGTAAGATATATCCATGCAGGGAAACGCGGGTTTACTTCCATGATGTACGATACCCCATCGGTCGTCTGCATGATCTCCAGTTCACATCCACCTCTCCATTTGGTTATTTTCACAAACTTCTTTGCCAGTTCGATGTAGGAGGCATCCTCAATTGTGATTCCGGCCCAAGCTTTTCCCTTGTCGGTGATGTAAAGCTTCCGCATGGGAATCACACTGATGGTGTTGCCTTTCCCATCGCCCAGAGCGGCTATATTTATTTCTGTGCCATTAATAAATTTTTGAGCTATGACAGGCAATCCCCATTTGGCCTGAAGTTGATAAAAAGCCTTCTGGGCCGCTTCCAGTGTATGGACGATCGTGGCATCGTAAAATTTACCTTTGACCACCAGGGGATAGTCCAATTCAGCGACTGCCTTTGTAAGGTCAGTGACATGGTTAATAATCCGGTCTTCAGGAACCATAATCTGGTGTTTCTTGCCAAACTTGGATAGGATCGTCTTGTGACGGGCTTCGAACTGTTCAAGATCGGGTAAAAAGGAATGAATACCAAGCTTTTCAAGTTCATTTCTCAACTTAATGAAACTGAACAGTTCTGCATCAAAGTTGGGGATTACCAAATCAATTTTTTCAGTGTGATGGATCTGGCCCAAGCGCTGAAGTAAACTTTCATAACCAGCCGATGGGTAGGGAATCTGATAAGTTTTATCAACCAGTTCGTGCATGTAAATACCCGGCTCAAGTGCTTCATAACTGAGACCGATGATACGAACGTCAAAATCAGGACATTCCCTTAAACAACGAATGACGGCAACACCCGGCCCCGGACTGTCGATTGCATTGAGTCCGGTCACTGCAATTACCAGTGTTCTCTTGTTTTTCATGTTGTTTGATGTCACCATTTTTTTTTAGCTCATTCAATTGAATTCCGCAACTTACTCTTCCAGTAAGTTGTAATCTCTCAGTTGCGAAAAAAAATCATCCAGATCCTTCTCCAATAGATTTTTTTCCACATCATATTTTGCACAAATCAGCTCAATGATCTCCTGCTGGGATTTATCTTCTTTAAAAAAGGACAATATATCCGATCCGATGGTATTGGAGGAGAAGGAGTCCCCTGATCCGGGATTAAAAATAAACCCCGTATCACTGGTGGCTATGTTTTTTTTAAAACGCATGATGTGTAAATTTTGGTTCTGTAATTCAAGTATATATGATTAATTATTAATCATATATAGAATGTCTTGTCCAGAAATTTTTGAAAATTATCTTTGTATTGTTCCCCTATCGGGATGTATATTTTTTCATCGAAGATGATCCTGTTTCTTTCGATCACTTTTACCTGGTTCAGGTTGACAATGAAAGATCGGTGCACCCTCATGAACAGGTTTTCGGGTAAGACGGATTCAATATTTTTCATTCTCATCAAAGTTGTCAATGGCTTCTCCTTGATCTGATGGATGATGATGTATTCGTTAGATCCTTCAATGTATTTAATATCAGCCAGGAAGACGCGAATCAGTCTGTGTTCTGCCTTTATGAAGATGTAATCCGTTGCGGCTTGCACTACCTCCGCAGGTTTGGTGTTTACATCAAACCAAGCTTTCGCTTTGTTGGCTGATTTTAAAAACAAGGCATAACTGATGGGTTTCAGGAGATAGTCAATGGCATCAACCTGAAATCCTTCTATGGCGTACTCGCCGTGAGCGGTAGTGAATATGACAGGTATTTTTCTGTCAAGCGACTTAACAAAATCCAGACCGTTCAGATCGGGCATGTTGATGTCGACAAAAAGCAGATCAATATCTCCTTCCCTTATGAAACGCAAGGCTTCAAACGCGCTGGAACAGAGTGCGATGGTTTCAAGAAAAGGCGTTTTTGCAATGTATCCACCGATTTGTTTTAATGCCAATGGTTCATCGTCTATGGCTATACATCTGATTTTCATAATGATATATCTTAATGTTGGACTTTTCTATCATTCAATGGGTATGCTTAAATTGACTTGGTATTCAGTTTCAGTCTCCTTCACCTCGTAAATGAAATTGTTGCCGAAATGAAGTTCCAGACTCTTTTTAACATTGGCTATTCCTATGCCGGAATATCGTTTTTCCGAATTGGGGGCCTTGGAATGTTTGCTGTTTTCTATAACGCAATTTAACATATTGTCAGTAATTCCTATGCTGAATAAAACGAAAGAATCCTTTTGGTAACTCACTCCATGTTTAAATGCATTTTCCAGCAATGAGATAAAAAGCATAGGAGGAATTAGCAGGTCGGGTATTCCCTCAGGCACTTCCAGCGTAACTTTTACATGTTTGGAAAAGCGTAGTTGCATCAGTGAAATGTAGCTTTCGATGAAGCCTATCTCCTTTTTCAGGCTTGTATGTCCCTGTGATGTTTCATAAAGTAGATACCGCATCATGGTGGAGAGCCGAATAACAGCATCTTTGGCATCTTCGGTATTCAGATCTATGAGCGAATGGATGTTGTTGAGTGTATTCATGAAGAAATGCGGACTAACCTGATGGCGCAGAAAGGCAAGTTCTATCTTAAGTTGTTCCTTTTCAAGATCTTTCTGTCGATCATCTGCGATCAGCCATTGTCCGATTACTTTAAAGGTTGTGCTACTTCCGACTACCAGAAATGAGATGATCAAATTGGCTATGATCACCAGCGACATGGAGTTATAATCTGTAACACGTTCGGGTTTGAAGCCGAGGGGAGCAGGCATGCCCGAGCTTAATTCCATAGGAATACCTGAACCAAGGTTCATTGGCGGCATCATCAGGGGGGCAGAGAAGAGAAGGGAATTTAAAAACTGTCCGGCTACCGAAACAAATATAATCATTGAAATAGCCGAAAAAATATAGGGTTTGTACTTTTTAGTGATCAGGTATTTCGGAATGAGGAGCAAAATATTTATCAGGAAAACCACAAAAAAACCAAAAATGCGCAACCAATCGGAGAGCAATTCTTTCCAATCAAGCGTAGCATAGCCCCATTGATTGAAAAATGGAATGGAAAATATTCCAATCCAGATTATACCAAAAAGCAGAAACTCTATAACCTCAATTTTGATTGATTTGTTCATCTCAATTTGAATCCTTCCAATTTTCATCCAAAGATAGCACTCCACCAAGAGATAAAGCATAAAATCAGTAAAATGCTAAATCTCATCAATGAAAAGCTCTTTTTAGACCGGTATTCATTGAAGTTTCACCATCTCTTTCAGACAATCCCTGCACAGGCAATCCTCATATTGGCATGCCAGGTAATCCAGCATCTTGTCTGTTATCTCCACCTCAAAGCAATGACAATTTGATGTTCCTGTGCAGATATGGTTTTTGTTGCAACGCTCACAAGCCTTGGGTTCATATTTTGAAAGTAACGGGTAAGGATTAGCCATAAGGGTTAGAAAAACACCTCTGTTCGTATATTTTCAGGACTGATTCCTTCCAGCTCCAGGTATCCCGAAACTTCATTCACCATCCCGGAATTTCCACAGATGTAATAGATCGAATCTTTCCGAACACCTTTCTCTTTGAGATACTTTGTAACCCGACCTGAGAAATAGATACCAAGTTCCTGCGAGGTACAAGCCTTGTAACTATTAGTAGGATAATCAGTTGCATTATATGCTTCGAAGTCGTCTTTTATCCCGTGAATCACTTCACAATCAAGTTCAGGATTGGATAAGACCATGCTGTGGAAGGGTGAGATGCCGGTACCGGTAGCCACAAATGTAAAATGGTTGTCCTGGATTAATTCACGATCCCTCAATACAAAGAATCCGAAAGGACCTGAGATTTCCACTTTTGTCCCAATTTTAAGGTATTTGAGTTCTTTCGAGATCTTACCATCAGTCACTTCCTTGATAAGCAGGTCAATATAGGAGGCACCTTCTGCACTGTAAATGGAATATTCACGGGCCATGTTTTCTCCTGGAATATTCAGGACGAGATACTGCCCGGCCTTGAATTCAAAATTGTTTTTTTCAAGCCTGACAATATAGGTCGATTCAGTTAAATTTATAATATCCAGTATTTTACTGTGGGCAATTTTTTTCATGCGTGAATAATAGGAATTTTTTTTGTGACGCAATTTTGTTGATTGGGCCACTGAATATTGGTTCTGATGCATTTTATAAATATTAAGCGTTAATATGTCTTTCAGCATGATAGGAAGAACGAACCAGGGGGCTGCTTTCTACCATGCTGAATCCCTTCGTAAGAGCAGCCTCCCGGTATTTGATAAATATTCCCGGTTTTATATACTCCACCATCCGCAGGTGATGTGAGGAGGGTTGCAGATACTGTCCGATGGTCAATACCCGACAGCCGGCATGAAGAAGATCATCCATTGTTTCGAACACCTCCTCTTCAGTTTCACCCAATCCAACCATGATGCCTGATTTGGGGACTATCCCTGATATCGCTATGATTTCCAGAACCTTCAGGCTCCTGTCATATCTGGCTATATCCCTTACTTTTGGGGTAAGCCTTCTGACAGTTTCCATGTTGTGGGAGATGACTTCAGGTTTGGCATCAACAATCTTGTTGATTAACCCTGCATTGGCGTAAAAATCCGGGATCAGGGTTTCCATGGTAATGCCCGGATTTATCTTCTTGATTGTTTTAATTGTCAATGCCCAAAAATCGGCCCCTCCATCCGGAAGATCATCGCGCGTAACCGAGGTGATCACACAATGCCTGATCTTAAGCGCCTGAATAGTTTCGGCCAGCCGAAGCGGTTCGTCCATGTCGACGGGATCCGGGATCATATTCTTAACATCGCAGAACCGGCAGTTTCGGGTGCATTTTTCACCCAGGATCATGAAACTGGCTGTCGATGCCCCCCAGCACTCTGCCTTATTCGGACAATTACCGCTCACGCAAATGGTGTTTAACTGCTGTTTGGCCGCCAGGTTCTTCAGGATGATATAATCTTTCCCCGAAGGGAGCGGGGTTTTCATCCAGTCGGGAAGTCTGCGAATTGGAATGGTCATGAAGGACTAAAAAAGTGTAATAAAAATTGCCAGGGCGAGCAGTGCATCAGTCAGCAGAACAGTAACTATGTTGGCACCCAGTGCCGGAATCAGTTTGTCGACGTTGTTGTAGAACTTCAACGTTGTTTTTGTGGCAATGAAAATGACAGGCAGAGGTAGCAGTCCAAGATAGAGCCAATAGGAGGAAACACCTGCCAAAGGCAGTATCAGGATAATGAGAAAAGTGGTAACGACTCCAGCCGCATAGACAAATGCTGCATTTTTATACCCAAGTTTGATGACCAAATGTTTTCTTCCACCTTGCTTGTCTGCTTCAGAATCAGGAAATTGGTTGAGCAATAGAAGCAAAGCAGTTAAAATGCCCGGGGGAATAGAGACCATGATTACCTCAAGTGGGAGCAGTGTAGCCAAAGGTTGAGCAGGGGTGGCAGTGAGTGCAATGAAAGTACCCAATACAACAAGAGTTCCGAGCGTTAATCCCGAAAACAGCTCTCCCAACATTAATTTAGTGAGTAGCGGAGTATAATATACAATGGAAAATGCTCCTGTCAATATGATGACAAACAGGGCCCAATGCGCCACAATCCCAAAGTAAACTCCAATTAATCCTGCAATTAGAAGTGTGGCTATTGCAGCTATTAGGACTGACGACGGTTTAGTAAATCCGGAGTTCATCATTCCGCTTCCTCCGCTAAATGGGGTTCTTTTCGTGTTTTTATCGATCCCGGTAAGGTGGTCCGAGTATTCGTTGAAAAGATTGACTGAAGCATGTGCCATGACCGTTCCGAAAATGACCAGCGCCGCATCAACCCAACGGATGGAATGGCCTGCAGGTAAATATTTATAGGCAAGAGAGATGCCGATAAGAACAAGGAGTACGGCCAGGACTAAAAAATTGGCCCTGATCTGATTAAGCCAAACCACTAATTTATTTGGTTGTTCCATGATAGTTGAAAGTTAAGGGTAAAACAATTATTTCTTTTGGATGATACATGATCCTTTCCTTTTAAACGATAGTATAATCAAGATGATTCAATTTTAAGTAGTTTTCAGCTTTTAAGCGGTTGGGGGAAAAGGCAAGAAAGTATCCCCCGCCTCCTGATCCACAAAGTTTTAAATATAAATCTCCGCTCTCAATCCCATACGAAAAATATTTTCTCATGGTGTCCGGAATCATTCTTTCGAAGTGTGAAAGTTGAAATTGGGAATATCTGGCAAGTTGGGTCGCAAAAGAACCAAAATCGTTGGCTATCAACGAACCAATTGTCTGGTTAATTATGGGGATATATTCTTTGTCGATTATTTCGCGAAATTCAGGCTGATGGTAGTTTTTCGTGAATTGGGTGACCAGGTCGCTGGTATTTCCTGTTGAATGGGAGTTGATCAGAAACAAAGAAAAGGTGTTGAAAAACGTTGACAGATCCGGCATTTTAACCGTAGCGTTTTTGTTTTCAATGAGTAAGGCTCTTTTGAGCAGAGAGGTAAGTGGATCTATCCCGGAGCTTATTCCGTGGAAACAAGCTTCAATTTCAGCAAGATAAGATTGGATTTTCTGATAATCATTGAGTGAGTTATCTGTAGCATACCTGTTGTACAATGCAGCCGTAAGCGCACCGGAACTACCCAATCCGGACCCGGAAGGAATAGATGAGTCGAAGTATAATCCCTGGTTTACCTCTTCCTGAAATTGATCCAGCCTGATAAAGCTGAATTTATTGCTGTTTAATATAAAATAGCGAAGCAAATTTTTTAATGATGTATTTGACCTGGCTTCCTCTGTTTTCAGCTTGCCAGCCTGACGATCTATCATCCTGAGCCGACCTGAGAAGCGGGAGTAGGGCATAGAGAGTGCCTTTGAATTCAACAGAATCCCATACTCTCCAAACAGTAATATTTTTGCCGGAAATTCCATCTCAGATTACAAATTCAGGGGTTAGTAACTTCGGTCCATTCCCGATTTTGTCATCAATCCATTGTCCGTTTTCACAGTACCTCATCAGCTTATCCTTAACCAGCTGAAGCACCATCTCCCGCTGTTCTTCAAAATAGATCAGGTGAACATTTGGACCTGCATCAATGGTGAAAAAGAGGTCAAGTCCGGTTGATTCCCTGAATTTTTTAATTTCTTCTATGATTTGCAGCGTATTTGGTTGGAGCAAGATTGCGCCTGCCGGGGAGGTCATTAACAAAGCATGTAGCGAAAGGGCTTCATTTTCCGCTATTTTAGCAATCATGTGGTAATTAGCCTCAGAAATCGATTTTATAAATTCGTTTAAATTACTGTTGGCCTGATTTTTCCTTCCTTCCCGGTAGGGATGAGCCGCCATCATCGCGTGCCCTAAACTACTTGACACCTGTTTTTCTTTGGAATTGACAATCAGGATAGCATCTCTTGTCTGCTTTAGTCTGCTGGGCCCGTGCAAAGGGAATGGAGAAGCATACTCATCGGATGAGCCTTCAATGGAGGCTATTGCTCCCCAAGTGACGATACCACCATATAAAGAGCGGGTTGCACTTCCCGAACCGATCCGGGCAATGGCAGATGCCCTGCGGAAGAAATCCTCGTTACCCTGTTTCATTTTGGCAACAATTTGTTCCATGCTAACCAGACAGAGCGCCACTGCTGCCATGGAAGAAGCGGATGAGGCAATACCTGCAGAGTGGGGAAAATTATTTTCACTGTGAAAGATCAATTTATAATCAGACAGAAATGGCATTTCTGTCTGTAAATGACTGAGTAGCTGATCTATTTTTTCCCCAAATTTTTGATTTAACGCTCCATGGAAATAATATTTCATCCCTATCGCCGAATCCGCTTTGTCTTTTTTGCGGATGGACAAAAATGTTGTGGTGAATGAGTTTTCCAGGGTAATACTTAAAGATCCGTTTTCAGGAAGCTGATTAGCCCTTTTGCCCCAATATTTGATCAGGGCAATATTGGCGGGAGCTCTCCAGCCTATTTTGATACTCTTTTCATCCATTTGTACAATATTCTTACTCGTGATCCCATCCATATTCATCAATTGTTAAAGTGCCGATTGGTTGAATTAGCTTGCCAAAACAATTTCGCCATATTTAAATATTGTTTGCAAGTTTTTATTGTTGAAGTAGTTGCGAATATATTCCTCTGATTGGTCCGATGCAACAAGCATGAAATCGCCTCCCCAGGCCCCGAGTGATTTCAGTGACCCTTTAAAATCATCGAAGTACAAAGACTTGACTGGTTCCTTGCGGATGATCCAGCCGATATATTCCTCATGCAGTTCCATCAGCCATCGAAAAGTCTCCAGATTTTGTGCATTCTCCAACCCTGACGTCAATTCAGAGATAGCATGCAGGTCATTTGGAGTGACCATCGCAAGATCCAGCCCATTGATACTTTTTTGAGAGTTTTGCTTCCGGTTCAGGTAGACAAAATAGAGCTGCTGGTCAAACAACGGATGAAAATTTGCTTTTCTGAAGACGGGTCCGGAATCCCTGGTATCATATATAATTGGGAAAGAAGATCTTGCACAGGCGATGTCATAACCTGATCCCTTGAATACCAATTTGTTCAATTCAAACGGATCACAATCTGCCCAATAAGCGATATTTGAGATCAGGGTACTGCTTGATCCAAAGCCCCATTCTGGAAGGAAATCCATTGCCGAAATTACATGGTACTCTTTCGGTGAATCGAGGAAATTGGGATTAAGGGTTTTTGCTTCAGACAGGATGCCGCAAAGTGTAGCCGAAATGTTCGTGGAATTGGTCTCCATTACCCGGAAACCGGGAAGGAGTATTGTTGAGGTAAACCAAAGGTTATCTTTAACTATTGACTTCCATCGGATCATAGATTTTCCCTCTTTCTCTTCTACTGTCAGTGACTGGCCATATTTCAGGGGCAAAGCCAGGGACAGCGCGCCCTTCAATACAAGATATTCGCCGGAGACCAATAGTTTGGCGCGTGATTCAAATCTTCTTATATCAATGGAGTTCATCTTTCTATACAAATTTGTTTGAGATAATCCTCTACTGCCGCGTAGCTTACGGTTGTCCCGTTAAACTGGCTGATAACCCTTTCCCGCTCTGTGTGACTCACATGAAGCTGGTTGAGAATATTGAACAAGTGCATTTTCATGTGCCCCTCCTGAATGCCGGTGGTAATCAGGGATGCAATGGCCGAAAAGTTATTGGCCAGGCCGGAGGCTGCTGCGATCATCATCAGCTTCCGGGCATCCGGATAATTCATGATGGCCAATGTTTTTTCAATTACCGGATGAATCTGGGTAATCCCGCCAACTGTCCCAACCGCCAATGGCAGTTCAAGTTCGCACCTGAAAGTTTCATCCGTCAGTTGAATCGTCGTTAAACCCCTGTATCTCCCATCTTTGGAAGCATAGGCATGTACGGACGCGGCCGTTGCTCTCCAATCATTACCAGTAGCCAGGAGTACGGCATCCACGCCATTCATAATCCCTTTGTTGTGGGTTACTGCTCTCGAAATGTCCAGGTTGGAAATGTCAACAGCCTGTTTGAACTTTGTTGCGAAAGCATGACCTGTCAGCTCCTTGTGCCACTCCGTCAGACTAGTGACCGGACATTCAACAAAGCATCTGACGATACAATCAGGGGTATAATTGGAAAGTATAGACATAATGATCTGTACACTATTTTCACCGGAATTCAGTTCGGGCAGCTGCTTCAAAACAGCGGCAATGGTTTCGAGACAGCTGTTGATAAAATTGGCCCCCATAGCGTCTGCAGTTTCGAATGAAACATCTATCTGGTAATAATCAGGTAGTTCTGATGTTTTATCGAGAAGTTGTATCTCTGTGATGCCACATCCCCTTTGTCTCATTTTCTCAGTCAATTCGTTGGTGGCGAGGAGTAATTTTTGTCTGATTTCTGGAAATATTTTTGAAATTCTATTGGCGTTTCCTTTCCAGGTGAAATGTACCTGGCCCTTTTTGGCCATTGATTCTACAACTGCCCTGAAGCCACCCCTGGTGGCCCAGTATTTTGCCGCTTTTGAGGCTGCGGCTACTACAGAACTCTCCTCTGTAACGAAAGGTACCATGAAGGATTCACCATTGATCAGAATATGGGGGACAATGCCCATTGGAATAGGAAAGTTACCGATGTAATTTTCGATCATATCGCTGAACAACGCCTGTTGCTCCTTTCCGGGAGCGCAATAGTCATCAAAACTGTCCTCTTTTACGGCAGTCAAAGATGAGTTTTTAACGATATAGTTAATCCTTTGTAACCGGTCCAGTTTGGAAAAGCCGGCAAATTGAGTCGTCATTTTAAGTGCTGCTATTTTTGTTCTGGATTTTCAATGTTAGAAAGCTTTTTGCCATATTGTATCCCTCAATCTGATCCGAAATAAACTGCTGAAGATCTGAATAATTACCCCTGCTGTATCTCAAAAACAGGGATGCCTGAGCATAAATTGCCGGGATGATTGATTTTTGTGTCAGGTAATATCCATCCAGATAATCGTGGATACCACCGGATATGATTAACTGGTTGCAGGCAATCTGATAACCATTGAGTACCATATTGTTAATGATGTCGACCATTTCGTTAGCTGTAACGCCAACATTCACAAATGGTTGATATTTTCTTGTTTGAATAGTTGAAGTCCGGCTGTTTTCAATCTTTGAAAAATTGGTTCCCCCGAAAGCGCCAAATTCGATAGCTGCCAGGGGAAGTTGCATCAGCCGGTGTATGCTCTTTGGTCCGAATCCTTGCCCGACTTCTTTAACAATTATCTGGAAATCTGTTATCTCCAATAGTTTCTCGATGGTTTCAACAGGAGGATGGTGAATGATGTTACCCTCGGGCTGGATCCACTCCTGCAGTGGATTGACATGAATGATCAATCCATCCGCTTTTAGCCTGTCTACAAGACGACGGAGGGAATCAGTCTCTTTTTTTGCCAGGATCTCCTCAACCTGCGCAATTCCAAGGTTGGCAAAGAGTGGATAATTGTCTCCGATAATCGGACGCATGTTAAAATCGTCGAATAGAGAATTGTCTGATAGCAACATTCTGCAGGAGCCCAGTCCCATACCCAGCCCGAATTCGTTACAGGCCATCGCCAGATTTCGGTTGATGGCGCCGGAGAGGCCGTGTCCGCCTGTCATACTTGACACCCAGATTGGGACTTTCATTTTCTTCCCGGCAAACGAAATTGGATCCGGGTCGCCTTTAGGAAACCCTGAAATCATCGGCTCATAGAAGAACCGGCTATCCAACTCATTGACGCCTGTTTGCGATTGAATTGCCAGATTGATATGGTCCGATTTGCGATCCATATTCTCCTGGGCAACCAATAGTCCGGATTCTTCTGCCTGAAAGACTGTTTTCATGAAGAGAGTCAATTAAATCTATACAATATGGCGTGAAATGACCATTTTAAGAATTTCAGAGGTCCCTTCACCAATCTGAAGCAACCGCTGATCGCGGTAAAATCTTTCGATATGGTTTTCACGCAAGAATCCGTAGGCACCATGAATCTGAAGTGATTCATCAGAAACCTCCTTGGCTATCTCGGAACAATAGAGTTTCGAAATTGCTGCCTGTTTGGCAAATGGTAATCCTGCATCTTTTAAGCGGCAGGCATGGTAAAGGGTATTTCTTGCCAACTCAATTTTTTTGGCCATCTCGGCCAGTTTGAACGATATAGCCTGAAATTCCACCAGTTTTTTCCCGAATTGTTTACGTTTTTTGGCATATTCTACAGCCATTTCAAAGGCTCCCTGAGCAAGTCCGAGCCCTATGGCCGCAATAGAAAGTCTGCCGGCATCAAGGGTCGAAAGCATGATTTTCATCCCTTCACCCCGGTTTCCAAGCAGGTTGGCAGCGGGAACGATACAATTGTCAAAATTTAATTTGCCGTTATCCACTGCCCGCCACATCAACTTCCCCTTAATCGGTTCGGTGGAATATCCGGGAATGGAGCGATCTACCAATATGACGGATAGTTCCTTCTCCCCGTTCTTCAAATCCGTGATAGCCTGAAGCGTTATACCGGCGGCAATTGCCGAGGAGCTGTTGGTGATAAATACCTTGGAACCGTTGATGATCCATTGATCCTGCACCAGCCTTGCTTCGGTTTCAACCCCTTTGGCATCAGAACCTGCATTGGTTTCTGTCAGTCCAAATGCCCATGTTTTCCTGCCTGTACACAACCCGGGCAGGTATTTCAGCCGTTGTTCCTCGGTTCCATAGTGATAGATCGGGGCAATTCCCAGCGAGTTGTGTGCTGCCACTGTAGCTGCAGGTGAGCTGTCGACCCGTGCCATCTCTTCAATCGCGATAATGTAGTAGAGATAGTCGAGCCCCTGGCCCCCATACGCTTTAGGCAGGGTAATGCCAAACAACCCGGCTTCACCCATCTTTTGAGCCAATTCCACAGGAAACTCCTCTTTTTTATCCTGTTCAATGGCAATAGGTTTGATTACGAGCTCTGAAAATGCCCTGATCCTTTTTCTGTATTCAATTGTACAGTTTTCTAATAATTCATTCATTTTAATCTTCTAAAAATATAAGTGGCATCCGGTCAGTGACCTGGGCTCCCACACTGACAGTAATTTTTCTTACTCTGGCATCTTTGTGCGAAAGAATTTTGTTTTCTGATTTCATCGCTTCAATAATGAACAATGGATCATTTTTTTTAATCAGCTGGTTTTCTTTGACAAAGATTTCCAGTATTTTGCCATGCATCGGAGCGGTTATTTCGGCTGTTTCAACCTCTGTTTCGCTTGCTGGATGGACGCTGGTTTTTGGATGATTTTTTAGCAATCCGGGGAAAGCTATGTGGTGTTGAGCGTTTTCATGGACGATACTTAGGTCCCCCTGTTGACCGAACGGATAAAAAAATCTTTTTGTAAGCCTGTTAATTGAAATTTCAATAGAGTTTTCTGACATGTTCGTTGCCTTGAATTCTGTTTTTGCTCCGTTCCACACATGGTATGGATTTGATTTGTCGTTGACATTAAACTGTATGTGATACAACTGACCATCGATAGCCAAGGCAGTGGGTGGTGATGTTAGTCTCCAGTATCCAAGGTGTTTCCACGGATCAATGTCAGTTTTACCGTCGATTTTCAGGTAATTCTTTGCCACCGCAACCGCAATCAAATAAATCAATCCGGGTCGGCTTGTTTGTTCATCGGCGTAACTGATCAGGGACAAATGATTGTATTTGCAGAATTCAACCGAAATATTGTTCTGTTGGTACTGTTCATGGGCGAGTATCCTCTCAAGGTATTTTGCATTGGTTTCAGGACCAATAACATTCAACTCCCTGAGACTGTTTTGTAACAGATTGATCGCTTGTTTGCGGTCCGCACCCCTGGCGATCAGTTTGAGCAACAATGGGTCAAACTGTTTTCCGGTAGAATGTTTAAGGTTTAAATCCGCTTCTACCCTCAGATCAGGATGCTCCGGCATATTGATGTAGTGTAATTCAGCAGAGGATGGTGTAAACTCTTTAGCCGGATCTTCCGTGTAAACCCGTAGCTCAATTGCGTGTCCTTTAACGTTTACCTCTTCCTGTGTGAAGGAAAGCGGCAATCCGGAAGCGATTCTTAACTGTTCAGCGACAATATCAATTCCAGTGATCTGTTCGGTGACAGCATGTTCAACCTGAATCCGTGGATTCATCTCCATAAAGAAATAGTTTCCGGACTCGTCGACCAGAAATTCAATGGTACCTGCACCCTTGTAGTTAACTGCTTTCCCGATTTTTAAGGCGGCAGCCAGTAAACTTGCACGTAGATCAGGTGTTAAAAACATTGCCGGCGCTTCTTCTATAATTTTTTGATGGTTTCGCTGAATGGAACACTCCCGCTCATACAAATGAATGAGCCGACCATACTGATCACCCAACAGTTGTACCTCAACATGACGGGCATTCCTGATCTGTTTCTCGAGAAAAACTGCTCCGTTCCCAAAATAGTTCAAGGCTGTACGAGAGGATTGTCCTGCCTGTTTGATGAGCTCCTCCTTGTTTCGGACAATTTTCATCCCTTTGCCACCACCACCATGGGAAGCCTTAATCAAAGCCGGATATTCAATTGGTCCATTGGCAGTTATTCCGGGGAATTCAATTTTGTGACTGACAACAACAGGAATCCCAATATTGGCTGCCAGTCGTTTTGCTTCAGGTTTGTTTCCCATCAGCTCGAGTACCTCAGGACCCGGACCTACAAAAATGATCTGATTCTCTTCACAGGCCCTGGCCAAACCTGAATTTTCAGAAAGAAATCCATAACCCGGATGGATAGCACGCGAGCCTGTCGAAAGCGCAATCCCGATGATTCGGTCTATGTTCAGAAAAGTTGAACTCAGTTCGTCATTTCCAAGAGAGACTTTCTCGTCAGCCAGCATGACATAGCCTGAATCTTTCTCAGCTTCCGTATAGATGGCAACAGTCCTGATTCCCAGCTTCTTTGCCGATTTGATAATGCGCAAAGCTATTTCACCCCTGTTCGCCACCAACAATTTGTCCAGCAAGGCCATTGACTTATTATTGTTTAAACTTATCGTTTTTGGATCCGGCTTCATCAATTAAATCACCAATTGGGTTTTCTTTTCTCTAAAAATGCTGAAAAGCCCTCCTGAGCTTCAGGAGAGACTCTTATCTGAGCCAATAAACCTGGGATATGGTCCATCGTTTCACGCATTGATTGCATGGTTAACCGGTTAATCAACCGTTTAGAAGCTACAATTGCCTCTCTTCCGTTTGCCCCCATTTGGATCAACAGACCACTTAAGTAATAGTCTAATGTCTCAGATGAAGAAAAGGAATGATTCAGCAATCCATATTTAACAGCCTCATCTCCATTAAAACTTCTGGCTGAAAAAATAAGCTCTTTCAGATCGCAGGTCCTGATTTTCTGCAACAAATAGGGTGTGATCGTTGCTGCAGCCATTCCAATTCTGGTTTCACTTAAAGAGAATCTGGAGTTGGACAGGCCAAAAGCCAGGTCACAAACTGCTACCAACCCGTTTCCACCACCAAAAACATTACCATGAACCACTGCTATCACGATTTTACTGCAGTGAAAGATTACACTGAACATCTTCGACAGCTCTTCACTCTCTTTCAGGTTCTCCTCCTTATCAAGTGAAAATGCATTTTTCATCCACTGGAGATCGGCTCCTGAACAAAATGATCGACCTTGCCCCCTGATGACAACAAACCTTACTTCATTCATCTCCTCCAGACGAGAGAAAAATGAGGATAATTCGCGTATCATTTTGCTATTCAAAGCATTGTGAACCTCTGGCCGTGAAAGCCACAAGGTTACACCTAGGCCATCAAGTTCAGCCCGAATCGTTTGATAGTTGTCCATGGTTTTATTGATGAGGATTGCTTTATAATTGTGCCTAAAGTTTTACATTCTGAATACTCCATTTCGTGGTGGAGCCGTTTTTTTGTTGGAGGCGATTGAAATTGCCAGTCCTACAACCGCCCTGGTATCGAGCGGATCAATAATTCCATCGTCCCAGAGTCGAGAGGTACTGAAGTAGGCACTGCTTTCGTCTTCAAATCTTTTTACGAGATCTTCGTTGTTATTCCCCTTGATTGCGTCGAGAACATCCTGGGCCTGTTGCCCGCCCATCACACCGATCCTTGCATTGGGCCACATGAAAAGGAAATCCGGATTATAAGCTCTCCCTGCCATTGCATAGTTTCCAGCACCGAACGACCCGCCGATAATGACGGTGATTTTTGGAACTACGGTTGTTGCAACGGCATGAATCAACTTGGCTCCATTGCGGGCAATCCCTTCGTGCTCATATCTCTTCCCAACAATAAATCCGGAGATGTTTTGAAGGAAGAGGAGAGGTATCTTTCGGAAATTGCATATTTCAATAAAATGGGCCCCTTTTAGTGATGCCTCTGAAGTCAGAAATCCGTTATTCGCGATAATCCCGACAGGAAATCCCATGATCCTTGCGTATCCGGTTACAAGTGTTGAACCATAATTCTTTTTAAACTCCTCAAACTTGCTTCCGTCTGTTATTCTTGCAATAATTTCATAGATATCAACGGGTTTTCTTAAATCAATAGGGGCAAAACCATAAATATCATGGGGGTTATAGGCAGGTTCTTCGATGGCATGCAGTTCGTAAGGCTGAGATTCGTTGGCGGGAATTAGTTCCAGAATATTCCGGCAAATTCTTATAGCATCTACCTCATTTTCTGCCAAATGATCGGCAACACCTGATATGCAGGTGTGGACCATGGCCCCACCAAGCTCTTCAGCGGTAACCTCTTCCCCTGTTGCAGCCTTTACCAGGGGAGGACCACCAATAAATATGGTTCCCCGGTTCCTGACGATGATGGTTTCGTCACTCATCGCAGGTACATAGGCCCCTCCAGCAGTACATGATCCCATCACGATGGATAACTGGGGTATTCCTTCTGCCGACATGTGAGCCTGGTTGTAAAAGATCCGGCCAAATCCATCACGGTCAGGGAAAATGTTTGCCTGTTCCGGTAAAAAAATTCCGCCGGTGTCGACCAGATAGATGCAAGTCAGATGATTGAGCAGTGCAATCTCCTGTGCCCGAAGATGTTTCTTTACCGTCTCGCTAACATAGGTGCCTCCCTTAACCGTTGCATCATTGGCAACGATCATGCACATTTTGCCATGAATTTTACCGATTCCGGTAACAATACCTGCCGATGGAAACTGACCGTCATACTGACCAAAGGCTGCCAAAACTGAGAGTTCCAGAAATGGGGTATTTTCATCGATCAGCAATTCAATTCTGCTTCGTGCATCCATTTTCCCACGTGACCGGTGCCTGATCACTGCCGGATCATTGTCGCGACTGAGAACACTGTTCATTCTTGCCCGAAAAGTGTTCATTACTTCCAGATATGCATCAACCTTTTCTATAAACCGATCTTCTGTGGTATTTGGATTAATTGTGAGTAGATTCAATGTTTTATATTTTTCCATCATCAAATTCCTGCCTGGAATTGTATCAAACCCTTGCCTGTAATGCATTTGTGCTATATGGTAAGATATTCGTAATCAGGTGTATAAATCAAAATAATTTGATAAATATTATTTAGACTTAATAATGATAAAGATAGAACTAAATTTTGTAATCAAACCAATTATGAATTAATTTTATTATAATGGCATCTTCACTTACTTATCAAGAAAAATCGGTAAAATTGTCAAAGGATCACATCCGGGATTTTCATGGCAATTTCCAAATCTCTTTAAAGGTCGGATCAACAGACCCGAGTCTCTTAGCCCTTTTTGATATCCTGGCTCCGTTTAACTACTAACTAATTGATAATGACAGGCAAATTGATTCTGGTCACTTTTGTGTGCTTCTTATTCAGCATTTGCAGTGTCAATGCTGCTGAGAAGCTTGTCTACTATGTTAATCCATTTATTGGAACTGATGAGGACGGACATACCTTTCCGGGAGCACTGGTTCCCTTTGGAATGGTGCAGCTAAGTCCCGACAATGGTGAACACGGCTACAACTGGTGCAGTGGATACCACTATTCGAGCAACAAAATTCAGGGTTTTAGCCACACCCATTATAGCGGTACGGGGGCAGAAAGTCTCTGTGATATTTCGGTTTTCCCACTTGTCAATGCAGCTCCAACCTGGGAATCTTTAAGTAGTGAGTTTTCCCATCAGAATGAGACGGCTTCACCCGGATATTATTCAGTTATTTTGAAGAGTTCGGATATCAAAGCAGAATTAACAGCTACGATCCATTGCGGAATGCACCGGTATACTTTCCCGGAAGGTAAAAATGCGTTACTGAGGATTGATCTTGGATTTGGTAATGGTACAGAAGCGAGGGTGGGGCACAATGGGGACGAGCCATTGGAGTGCTATTTCAAGAGAATTGATGATCACACTGTCGTGGGATTTCGCCGCTCAATGGGGTTTGTTGGCGAGCGTATAGTATATTTTGCTGCCAAAACGAGCCTTCCATTCGGTAATGTTTCAATCTTTGCGGATGGCACCCTTGTTCGATCGAAAGAGGTTGCGAATGCTGTGCGCCTGAAAAGTTATCTCTCTTTTCCTGGCACAAGAGCAGGAGCGCAATTGTTGGTGAAAGTGGCCATCAGCTCTGTCTCGGTAGATGGTGCCATGGCCGGATTGCGGGAGATTCCCGACTGGGATTTTGACAAGGTGAAGAGAGATGCCGAATCTGCCTGGGGAAAAGAGTTGGATAAAATTGTCGTCACATCGGATAACAAAGCTTTCAAGGAGACCTTTTACACCGCAGTATATCACAACTACTTTGCACCTTTCAGGTACGACGATGCACTGGGAAATTACCTGGGCGCGGACAAAAAAGAGTACAAGGGAAAGAATATTTATACGCTTCACTCTTTGTGGGATACCTTCCGGGCTACCGCACCCCTTTTCACACTGACACAAAAAGAAAGGGTTCCTGATATTATCAACTCTTACCTTGCATTTTACAGGCAGCATGGATTGCTCCCTTCGTGGGAGATGTATTTCAACGAGGCCAATGTAATGCCAGGCTACCACGCGGTTCCGGTAATTGCCGATGCAATTCTGAAGGGAATCGGTGGGTTTGATTACCGGAAGGCCTTTGAAGCCATGAAAACAACTGCCAACCAG
Organism: uncultured Tangfeifania sp.; assembly: GCA_964358545.1. GTDB lineage: Bacteria > Bacteroidota > Bacteroidia > Bacteroidales > Prolixibacteraceae > CAINVV01. The sequence continues at coordinate 49,561 of CAYHQN010000006.1, forward strand.
AATATCCGCGAATCGGATTATTACCGCCAATACGGGTATGTGCCAGACGACAAGGATCCCCGGCAAAGGGGTGTCACAAAAACGGTCGAATATGCTTTTGATGATTGGTGCATTGCGCAGGTAGCCAAAAAATTAAACCTTCCGGATGATTACCGGGAGTTCATGAAAAGAAGCGGATACTGGAAGAATGTATTTGATCCCGCCACCGGTTTTGTCCGTCCAAAAGATACTGCCGGGAACTGGATGCTTCCTTTTAATCCGGCCGAGTCCATTGGATTTCAGGAGGGAAACGCATGGATCTACACCTGGTATGTTCCTCAGGATGTGTATGGCTTGATTCAGATGATGGGTGGTGAATCTCAGTTTGAGAAGAAATTGGATTCGCTGTACAATGGCCCTGAAAAACCTTACCGCAATCTTAAGAACCATGGATTTTACGGACTTTCCGAGTTTTCAAATGAGCCGAGTCACCACGTACCATACCTGTATTCTTATATTGGCAAACCATCGAAAACAGCCGAAAAAGTCAACCATATACTGACCAATTTTTACAGCAATCAGCCCAATGGTTTGTGCGGCAACGATGATTGCGGCCAAACCAGCGCCTGGTATGTGCTCAGCGCCATTGGATTTTACCCGGTCAACCCGGCCAGTGGTGAATATGTGCTGGGATCACCTTTGGCGGCCCAATCTACACTCAATTTTGGTAACGGAAAGCATTTTACGATACGTGCGAACAGTTTAAGCAAGCAGAATATTTACATTCAAAAAGCGACCTTAAATGGAAAGCCCTATACCAAATCATTTCTACGGCATACCGACATCCTGAGGGGTGGGGAATTGGTGTTGTACATGGCAGATCAACCATCGGAAACTTGGGGAGTGAGAATGGAGGACAGGCCAGGAAAAGAGGGGAGAGTACAGGACGGGGAGACTGGGGGACTTGGAGAAGGGGCGAGTGGGTACGATGAAACCACAAAATAACCCGAGATTTTCAACCTTTCAAACAATTTTAAAACCCTTCAAACATTTCAAACAATTAAAAACATTTCAAACATGAAGATGGAAAAGATAATTCTGATGATTTGCTTCATATTGGCTGGGACGGCTGTCCATGCCCAGCTAAACCCTTTTTATTCGGCCACCAACGACAAATATGGATATAAAGATGGGGGAGGGAAGATAGTGGTAGAGCCTCGATATGATCTTGCTTATCCCTTTACCGAAGGTATGGCTGCGGTTCGCTTAGCAGGAAAGTACGGGTACCTGAATGAAAGAGGGAAAGAGGTAGTGACGCCAAAATATGATTTTACCTGGCATTTTATCGGAGGTTTTGCTACCGTAAAATTGGGCGATAAGTTTGGGTTCATTGATAAAACGGGCAAGGTGGTCACCCCACTAATTTACGAAGAGGCCAATAACTACCATGGCAACTGCTGTTACAAAGGTATGGCCAATGTGAAGGAGCACGGAAAGTGGAGACTTATTAAGTTGTAGCTGTAACTTAATATATGTCAACGACTTTCTTGTCTTATTATTTTTAATTGCTATATTTACAACAAAGTAAAGGAATTTTGTTATACACTAAAAAAGGAGAAAAATGAGCAAACTACTTCGAGGAATTGCGGCCGGTTGGGGTGCAAAAAAATTGGGCGGCGGATGCCTTTCCACGATTGTGATCTTCTTGATTTTGTGGTGGCTTTTGGGGCATTTCGGCATTTTTAAATAGATTAGAACGTACGCGTTTCCCTTTTTTAACGCCAGTTTACTCCCTGCTACATTGCCCGGAATATTGCAAACAGACATCAGGATGGCAATTGTCAATAGGACTCACTACTTTGGCTCCCAGAAATGTAGAAGCAAATGCAAAAATGGAATTGGCAAGCAGCAACCGGGAGTCAGGGGCAAGGTTGAAAGTAGAGTTACATAAGATATTGAACCATGGTTGTATATAATTAAAATATCCATTGTAATGAATACCGTTTCAATACCGCCCCCATTTCGGTTTAATCCCTGGAAACATCATCTTCATTGGGTACAAGAGGGTTTGCATCGTGTCCTAAACAATCCCGGGGACTTAAAATTGAGGGATGGGATTATCGAAAGTATAAGTTCTATCAATAGCAATTATGTAGATATTTATACTGGGCCCTTAACTGCAGACCAGCTGATTAAGGGTATATATGATGAGTTTAAGAAATTGGAAATCAGTGACAAAAGTGAGTTTTTGTCATGGATGGGCGAGTGGGGATTCAAATTGGTAACCTTATCCGATGGCTCTGTATGGGTATTGCGCGAAGGGGCGGATGATGAATTATACATTCATATCCATCCAGCAAGGAACTCTCCCAATATTATCCGGATACATGGAAATTCGTGGAAAACTGCAGTTGTTACGAAGATATTTTACCCTCACCAGGTTGATATGGACAATGTAGCCCTTAATGAAGTGAGGGTAAAACATTTGAACCTTTCCCCAATAAAAAATATAAATGATAGTCAACGGCTGCTAAAAGCGATGAGATTATTTAGAAATAGCTAAAACGGATAATTAAATTCAAATCTGATCAGTTCTTCCGTACATTCTGGTCAGTTTTAGCAACTGTTTGCCATGGGCAGCTTTCAGTTGCTTCTGTTGCATCCTCCAGATCCAGTTACCCCTGGTTGTTCCAGGCTTGTTCATTCTGGCCGAAGCAGATAGATTCAAGATATCCTGCATTGGAATGATAGCCAGTTGGGCTACCGACTCTTCCGATTTCCTGATAAGATGCCAATTGTCCAGGGTTTCTGTACCCAGATAACTTTGTACCCCGGATAACTCCTCCTGATTCAATGATTGCAGCCAACCCTTGGTCGTGTTATTGTCGTGCGTTCCGGTGTAGGAAACGAAATCAGCTGTGTAGTTGTGTGGTAAGTGTGTATTGTCGGCCTCTTCAGAAAAGGCAAACTGAAGCACTTTCATCCCCGGAAGGTTGAACTTCTTTCTGAGATGATGGACTTCAGGGGTAATAAGCCCCAAATCTTCTGCTACAATGGGCAGGGGCCCGATCTGGTTTTGCAGGAGTTGCAACATCTCCTCGCCATTGGCTTTCATCCAGCTTCCGTGAATAGCTGTTTTTTCACCTGCCGGGATTGCCCAAAAAGATTCGAGACCCCGGAAATGATCGATCCGGACCAAATCAAAAATACGCAGGTTGAAATGCATCCGCGCCATCCACCACTCGAATCCCAGCTCTTTCATCCGGATCCAGTTGAAGAGGGGATTACCCCAAAGCTGCCCGGTTTCACTGAAATAATCGGGTGGCACTCCACCGACCAATGTTGGTCGTCTTTTTTCGTCTAAAAGGAACAGGGACTGATTGCTCCAGACATCGGAACTGTTGTAGGCAACATAAAGAGGTATATCACCAAAGATGGAAATCCCTTTCCGGTTCGCATAATTTTTGAGGGCAAACCATTGCCCAAAGAATATAAATTGCAGGAAACGGCTGTATTCTATCTCTTCTTTGAACCGGTCATAATATGATGCCAGGGCAATCTCTTCCCGAAGTTGCAGCGCCTCTTCCCAGTAGTTCCAATCCCTACAGGGGAGGTTAGTTCGGCAGGCATCAAAAAGCGACCAGGATTCGAGCCACCACCAATGCTGGTCCCAGAACTGGCGGTAATCTGATCTGTCCAAACCTTCAGATTTTTTGAATGCGACAAAGGCTGTTTTTAAAAGTTTTTCCCGGTAGGGAAGCACAGCTTTAAAATCGACTTTTCCGGCGGGGAAAGCAGGTGGGTCAACAAGGGCATTCAGGGTTAAATAACCATCCCGTACCAGGAAGTCGAGGTCAATCAAATCAGGGTTTCCTGCAAAAGCTGAATAAGCCTGATAGGGGGAATGGCTCCGGTCTGTTGGCCCCAATGGTAGCATTTGCCAAACTTTCTGGCCGAATTCACTTAGCCAGTCGACAAATTTGTAGGCCTCTTCACCCATGGTCCCAATTCCGTACTTTCCTGGTAAGGAGGAGGGATGAAGCAGTATTCCTGAGGCTCTGTTATTGACTATCATCAGATGGTAATAAAGGAAAGGCGAAATAAGTGGAAATATAGAAAAATGTTACTGGAAGAAACAAAATTTTATGCCCTTCGTATTATAATTTGAATGTTTATAATCATTCTAAATTATTTAGGTCATGAAACGAGCATGTTCGTATAATATAAACACGGATGAAAAATTTACATGCGAGTTCCATCCGGCCTTTAAAAACAAATTATTTTCGGATGAAAAATTTATTATTTATTTTATTCTTGTTAGTTATGGAAAACAGTGTATTTGCCCAGTTTAGCCAGGAACCTTTACCATATGCATTTGATGCGCTTGAGCCGTCTATTGACAAAGCCACCATGGAGATCCATTATGGCAAACATCACAAGGCCTATGTTGACAATTTGAACAAAGCCGTAGCCGGAACGCCGCAGGAGAAGATTTCGCTCCTGGATCTTCAGAAATCAGTTACAGCGCAGACCCCTGCCGCAATCCGGAACAATGGTGGAGGAGTCTGGAACCACACATTCTACTTCAACGGGATGGCCCCCAATGCCGGAGGTGAACCAAAAGGAGCGCTTGGTGAGGCCATTAAAGCATCCTGGGGTAGTTTTGATCATTTCAAGGACGAATTTAAAAAGGCGGCCCTTGGACGTTTTGGATCAGGATGGGTTTGGCTTACCGTTGTCAATGGGAAACTGGTCATTCATTCAACCCCCAACCAGGACAATCCGCTGATGCAGATATCAGAAGTGAAAGGTACCCCGGTTTTGAGCCTTGACGTTTGGGAACATGCCTACTATCTGAAATACCAGAACAAGCGTGCAGATTATGCTGATGCTTACTGGAATGTTGTAAACTGGAAACTTGCCAACGAGTTATACGCTAAAGCACTGAAGTAATAATTTTCGATTTTGGATTTTCGATTTTGGAATATCACCACATCAGAGTTATCCGGTTGTCTCTTTGATCGTTATCAATAATGAACAATACTTCGGAGTTCCTAATCGAAAATCGAAAATCGAAAATCGAAAATAAAAAGAGAGGCCATTGCACTGATGTGTACGGCCTCTCTTTTATTTAAATAGCGCAGAACTAAATCTGCTTTTTACTGCAGCTTGAAGCTAATTGGAACGGTATAAGAAACCCTTACAGGAACACCACGTTGTTTACCTGGTTTCCATCTAGGCAGGGTTGAAACCACGCGCAATGCTTCTTGATCGAGTGATTGGTCTACACCTCTGGCGATCTTGGCATTGGAAACAGAGCCGTCTTTGTTTACTACGAAAGTAACAAATACTTTTCCCTGGATTCCGTTTTCCTGAGCTACGGTCGGATAGACGATAGATTTGCCAATGAATGCACGAAGGGCTGACTCTCCGCCGGGGAATTCCGGCATCTCTTCAACCACAACGAATACCTGTTGTTCCTCTTTTTCCTGTACCTCTTCCTGTTTTTGTTCTACAACTTCAACAACCTCTTTGTTAACGGTTGCAGTTACCTGTTCGTCGGAAATCATCAATTTGCTTTGATCTTCAAGTTTTACAGAGTCAACAACGACAGGGGCAACATACTTAACAACTGCTTGTTGTTCTGCCGGCGGCGGTGGTGGTGGCGGTGGCGGTGGCGGCGGTATGTCCTGTTGAAGGTTGTTGGCCATTTCCGCGATTACCTCTCTGGCATCCCTTGCTTTTTGTTTGGCTTGATTGCTGGCCCTGATATAGGGAACAATAACTATTAAACCAAGGATAAAAATACCTATCAGCGTAGAGATTAGAACAACACGGTTGTACTTTTTCCGAATCTGATACGCTCCATATTCCCGGTTTCTATTTTCGAAGACTATGTCATCGAAAGTAGGAATGATCTGTTTATCTATTACCATACGTGTCGATCTTTATTTTTTTGCTGTAGAGGGTGCAGAAGCGGTTAACGGTATTCCGAGAGCACGTTCCACCATATTTTGCTCGAGCCAGTCAATGTCGGTAACAATGTATATGGCAATTCCAACGATTGACATTTCATCAATAATATCGACAAAATTCTTGTACTTCGCTGTCTTGTAGAATTTGATCAGGACAATCGGACCGGTATCGTCATTCTTTTTGAGCTGACGAATGGCTGATTGCAAAGAATCCTGTCTGATATCTATCTTCCCGGCAACGACATCACTCTTGAATGCTTCAATTTTTTTGAAGAGCGCACGGTTTTTATCCAGTAATACCTGACGGATACCTGTGGCGCTGAAATTGGTTTCCCGTAAGGGTACCAGCGCTGCAGGATCTGCCTTACCAGGGTACCAGTATACTTTGTCGTTCGGACCCATTATGATGTTAAGCGTACGACTTTCGGCAATTTTAGGAGGTTCTACTTTCTCGTTTTTCTTGATTTTCTCAGGCAAAGCGATTTCCATGACCTTGGGTTTTGCAAAAGCAGTCGTAAGCATGAAGAACGTGATCAGCAGACACATAAGGTCTACCATCGGCGTCATGTCTATGGCGGTTGAATGTTTTTTAGGTCTCTTCTTCCCGCCCTTGTGTTTTTCTTCTTGTATAATTTCTGCCATTGTACTACTTTTTAGCTTCTTCTACTACTTCAACTTTTTGAAGGCTGGTAATCAGGCTGAACCTGTTAAGATTTTTATCCTGAAAAATATCCAGCACTTTTTTCACAAGCGGATATTCCACATCGTTGTCCCCTTTTATCACGGCCTGAGCCGAAGGGTTAACCTTACGGGAGAAAAGTATCCATAAACCCAGCTGGTTATCAGTTGAATCAATGGGGATTCCTTTTTCGAACTTGGCTTTTTCGTTGTCTTTGGCAGCAAGGTAGGCCTTAAACTCCTTTATATTTACTCCAAAGGGGACACTGTTCTTTTCGAAATAGCGCAGTTCTTGCGGGGTGAATACGATGTTGTATCTCGCTCCCATCTCTTCAAGGATTTTGGGCCTGAAATGCAAGATGGTATCCGGCCCGTTGTCTACATTGAAAAACACCCTGTTGTCCTTGGCTATTGTTATAGTCATAATATTCTTATCGGGAGAGGGTTTTTCAGATATAGAAAACGGGGTATCGACAGGAGCCGGTTCTGATGGCCTCATGGTAGCTGTCAACATAAAGAATGTCAGCAGCAACGAGAAGAGGTCCACCATCGGCGTCATGTCAACATGGGGCGTTTTATGTGGTATTTTAATCTTTGGCATGCGATAATTTTAAATTTTTTATAAACCAAAAGAATTAAACCCAGACTATTATTTTCTGATACGGGCAGTGAATGTCTGAGTTAGGCTGAAGCCTGCCTCATCAATCTTGTAGGTGAAACCGTCAATTTTTGATGAGAAATAGTTGTAGGCAATGATGGCCAATGTTGAGCCTGTAATACCGAATGCTGTATTGATCAAAGCCTCAGAGATACCGGTTGCCAACTGAAGTGCATCAGGGGATCCACCAGCTTGGGAAAGGGCAGCGAAAGCACGGATCATACCAATTACCGTTCCGATCAAACCGATCAAAACGGAGATCGAAGCAAGGGTTGAAAGAATAACCATGTTTTTGGAGAGCATAGGCAATTCCAATGCAGAAGCCTCTTCCAAAGCCTGTTTCATGGAGGTGATTTTTTGGTCTTTTTCCAATGTTGTGTCTTTTTCGAGGTCTCTGTAGCGCATCAAACCTGCTTTAACAACGTTTGCCAATGAACCTTTTTGGTTGTCGCATGCTACGATAGCTTCTTCAACTTTATCTTTGGAAGTTAAACTCTGTATGTCAGCAACAAATGCATCCAAATTGCTTTTACCCTTTACTTTTGCCAAAGTAATAGCCCTTTCGATGATGAAAATAAAAAGGGTTAGAATACATGTCATCAGGATAGGAACAATTGGACCTCCTTTATAAAGCATACCCATGTAATTACCTGGAAGTGGAGACCCTTTTGGATTATTTCCTTCAAAGTTTACAGGATCGCCCATGAAACTTGAATATAGGTAGTACGCTACCAAAAATGCAATAAGAATTGCACCTGTTGCAAAAAATGACTCGAACATTTTTTTGAATGAACCTGAATTTTTACTCATCTTTTTAATTGTTTTCGTGGTTAAATAAAACTTTTGTGAATCTCTATTTTTGTTTTGTTGATTCCTTGGTTGATTATTTGCCTAAAGTGACATTGTAAACCCTACTTTTGGTTATCGGGATTTCAATGGATTTGAATCCCTCGGCACTAATGACAAGGATAGTAGAAGCTTCAGGCATTGTAAATTTGTATTCCCCTTTTCCATTAGTCCATTGTTCTGCGGCAGTATCTTTCACGCTGACAGAGGCTCCGGCAATGGGATTCCCCGATTTGTCCTTGATAACTCCGGAGATTTCGTTGGGGTTTGCCTTTGGCTTGGCGCTTGACTGAAGTGCAATGATGTATTGGATGGAGGATTTAGCTGTAGCATTTGCAGGATCCAAACCAAGGATCTCTTTGTAATACTCTGTTGCCTTACCGTATTCACCCATTTGCATGTAAAGCGTGGCCATCGAAGTGTATGCTTGCATCATCATGTCTTTGTTCTTGGGATCAAGATTTGCCATTCGATTGTAATAGGCTCTTGCCAAATCGTAACTTTTGGATTGCAATGCATTGTATCCGAGGTAACGAAGCGCATCAAAGATTTCGGTAGCATATTTGACAGAGTCAGAAGAAGCCTTTTCGATCAGCGCTGTAAATTTCTGTTTACCGATACCCAGTTTGGAATCTGGATCTTTGGCCGAAGCATTTCTGGCACTCCAGAGGTAACCTTGAATCTGATCAGGATATTTGGCAATCATCTGGTTTAATATTTCTTCTGCCTTGTCGAACTCTTTCCCCTGGTAGTAGGCTTTAGCGATTTGAAGGTAATTTTCATCGCTGTCTTTGCCCTTAGAAAGCAGGCGCTTCCAGGTTTCAGCAGCCTCGTTGTAGTATCTGAGATTATAGTAAGAATATGCTTTTTCCTGAATCAGACCGGCATCCTCACCCTCAAAAGTAATTGCTTTCTCATATGATTCAAAAGCTTTGGCAAGATCTTTCTCTATGGTATTTACATTATTTTGCAGATCGCTTACTTTGGCAGCAAGAGGTGCCTCGTTAACTTTTTCTTTCTCCTTGGCGGCGCCTTTCAAAGACTCATTTTTTCCCCTGACTGCCGTCAGTTCAGCATTGGCTTTGTCCAGTTCAACCAGTAATTTAGGATAATTTTGATTCTTTTTTATCAGAATCCTCGCATAATAGATATAATCCTTTTTAATAATCAGGTCTGCATGAAGGGTTGAGAAAAGACGGTCCATGTAAATGAGGGCCTGAGGGTAGTTGCCTTGTTCGTAGCAGGAATAGCCGGCAATACGGTTCAGGTAAGTTCTTGATTGGTCAACTGCGAAAATATCCTCAACGTTTTTTATTACTTCTGCATAATTTTTCGAATAGAAAAGTGAGGTGACATAACGGATCTTTGCAGGTATATTCTGATTGGTCAATTTTAGATACGTTTCATAATTTGCTTTGGATTCTTCCAATCTTGCAGCCATGGAGTAAAGCTGCCCAAGTTCACGGTAGGCAGGCGCGTAGTTTTTATCCAGGGCAATAGCTTGTTCGTAATAGGGGATGGCCGCACCAAAATTTTTACCTTTGAAATAGATGCTGCCGATCTTCATGTTGGCCATTGGTGATTTTGGGTCGGTTTCCTGCGCTTTGTTGTAATTTCTGATTGCGAGGGAACCATTGTTTACCAGAAGGTATAGATCACCTGCGATGATATAGATCATTTCATTTTTTTGGTCAATGGTCAGCGCTTCCCTGATATAGGGCATTGCCAGAGTTGTATCCACCTTGTCAAATACAATGTATGATTCAGCAAGTTTTGCCAGTGTACGTGCGTATTCTTGCGGATTAGGAATTTTTGATACCTTTTTGTATGGAAGCAAAAAGCTTTTTGCTTTCGCTCTCATTTGATCGGCAGTTTGCTGATCACCCAGATAAGATGCAACTTTAGCAAGGCCAACATAATTCAGGGGGTCATTGGGCGCCAATGCAATACCTTTTTCAAATTGTTGTTTTGCTTCTGCAGCTACAACTTTCAACGAGTTGGAGATTGTATCGGACAGGAAGTTCAACATCGTATTCTCTCCAAGTCTATAATAAACTTGACTGGTGGGTGCACTTTTTGCCAAATTCTGTAAAATCTGATCTGCTTTGTCAAATTGTTCATTGTGCGTAGCAGTAATCGCTTCTTCCAATGTTTGGGCTTTCAATCCGGCTGCACTGAATACCATCAACAGCATCAGGACAATTGAAATTTTTTTAATAAAATGAGTAATCATTTTGGCGAAATATTAAAGTTACTTTTTAAACTGTATTATGCGAATGGGCATGGTCGCTGGAACAAGTCCTGATTTTAGAATAATTCTTTGTCCCTTTTCACCAGATACCCAGGAGATAAAACCTGTACCCAGTCCTTTGAAGGATTCTCTGGAGACCATGTAAATTTTTCTGGTAAAGGGATAACTTTTGTCGTAAATAGATCCCTGAACCGGAAGATAATAGGATCCAGGATTCAGAACAAAATCTGATACCGCGGCAATCTTAATTTTATCTGTAAATGACCGGCTCACTGAATCTTCCCTGTCACAAATCCAGTTGACACTTACCATTCCTATCGCACTCTTATTCTTGGCTACATAATCGATCACCTGTTCGTTGCTTTTGACCGAATAGAAATTCGATGGCAACTGAGCGGGGAGATTAAATTTTTCCTTAAAATAACGAATGTTTGCCGATTTCTCATCGTCAAAAACAGCCACCATTTTACCCAATCTTGAGGTGGAATTTATCTCCTTCCAATCAGATATTTTGCCGGTAAAAATATCGTTGACATTTTGGTAGGTAAAGAGTGAATCCTTGTTTTCTTTGTTGAGAACCAATGCTATGGCATCATAGGCAACAGTAGTTGTCCTGACAATCGTTTGCATATTTAGCAGCACCTCTTTCTGCTGGGCTGAAGGTTCCCATGAAGTAACAACAACTTTCACTGAATCGTTGAGAAATGCGCGGATGAGATCTGTTTCAGACATGTAAACCGGTGTGACGTGAGCGTATTTGTAAGTTGCGGTGAAAGTGTAAATTTCAGCATCAACAATGGGCTGAAACGAGGCATCCGCTGCAATGCGAATATTTCCCCTGGTAGGTGTCTCGGTCATTTCACCGGGTTTATTGCTACCACACTGAATAACAAGGACCAACATCAGCATAACAATACTGACTGCCAGACCAAGCGACATCAAATCCTTCTTAGTTGAAGCGTGTTTCACTAATTTTAGTTACAAGAGGTTAAAATTTCGATGCAATAATAATAAATCAAATTTGTTATAAGGCAATAAATTGCAAGATTCTTATATTTTTTTTTGGTGAACGCTTAAATTTCAAATGAGAACAGTAAAAAATACTTGTAAAATTTAGATTGAATTTAAATAACCTCATTCATAAGATGTTCGCTATTTAAATTGGCTAAAATTACTCCTCCTCCGAATCAAAAAAATTCTCTTTGATCTTAACGTAGGCGACGAAAATTCTGTATACTCCATACAGGAACAGGGGCAGCGCAAAAATCGCCCTCATGGCGACATCGATATGACTGAATAGTGGGGAGAAATAGAGTAAATAAGCGAATCCGAGATAAAAAAAGATCATCAGGGTACTTACTATAGCCATAACTTTATCGTAGAGTCTTCTGCTGTTCATTTTGGAAGATGTTTAAGGTTGTAAATATACAAAATTTGTTGAAAGCTTTTACTTCAGCCAACGGTTTAACCAGTCAAAGAAAACCCTTTGCCACAGGATACCATTCTGAGCCTGAAGGATCCAGTGATTTTCTTCAGGGAATAGCAAGAGCTCGGCAGGAATATTCTTAAGCCGGGCTGAATTGAAGGCTCCCATTCCCTGGGTGTAAGGAATCCTGTAATCCCTTTCGCCATGAATAACGAGCATAGGAGTATCCCAGTTTTGAACAAGCTTGTGAGGAGAAAAATTCTTGTATGTATTTTGTGCCACTGCATTTTTTGCATCCCAGTATGAGCCACCATTGTCCCAGTTGACAAACCACATCTCTTCGGTGGTAGAGTACAATGCTTCGAGGTTGAAGATACCGCTGTGGGAGATGAAAGCCTTAAACCTGCCTTTGTGTATTCCTGCGAGGTAGTAAATTGAATATCCACCATAACTTGCACCTACGGCCCCCAATTTGTTCTTGTCAACATAGGGTTCTGCCGCCAGGGTATCGATGGCAGTGAGGTAGTCTTTCATGTTTTGACCGCCATAATCACCTGAAATCTGTTCGTTCCATGCTTGTCCAAAGCCGGGAAGTCCGCGTCGGTTAGGGGCAATGATGATGTAGTTGTTTGCTGCCATCATCTGGAAATTCCAGCGATACGACCAAAACTGACTGACAGTACTTTGCGGTCCCCCTTCACAAAAAAGCAGGGCCGGATATTTCTTCTTCGGATCGAAATGTGGCGGATAGATCACCCATGCGCGCATTTTTTTCTTGTCGGTTGTGGTAATCCACCTGCTTTCAACTTTACCAATGCTCAATTGATCCAGAATTCCTTTGTTGACAGAAGTAAGCGGTTTGTCCGATCCGGTTTTTGGGTTGACCAGATAGAGTTCAGCTGGCTGGGACATAGAAACTTTGGATGCCACGAGATTTTCCCCTGCAAGGGCAACACTCTGATAATTGTGGATCCCATCCGTAACCCTGGAGATTTTTTTCGTGGCAAGATCCAATTTAAAGATCTCATCGGTTGCATGGATGTCGGATAGAAACCAAATTGTCTTGCTATCGCCCGACCATACCAGATTTTGGACATTTTGGTCGAAGCCGGCAGAAAAATCTTCTTTCTTCCCGGTTGCTAGATCAGCAACGTAAAGTCTCACCTTGTCAGCTTCGTAGCCATCTCTTGCCATGCTTTCCCAGGCAATTTTTTTACCGTCAGGAGAGAAAGCCGGATTCTGATCGTATCCCATCATTCCTTCCGTCAGGTTACTGGTAGTACCTTTCTCAAGATTGTAAATGTATATGTCTGAATTGGTTGATATGGCATATTCTTTCCCGGATTTTTTCTTGCATGTATAAGCGATCATCTTACTGTCGGCACTCCAGGCGATCTGTTCACTCCCTCCGTAGGGTTTAAGCGGAGAGTCATATTTTTCTCCTTTTTGAAGGTCAACGTGGTTGGTCAAACCGGTTTCCGAATAGGCAGCAACAAAAATGTGCTGGTAGGTGCCGTCGCTCCAGGTATCCCAATGGCGGTACATGATGTCGTCGTACAAACGGGCATTGGCAAGTGGCAGGTCGGGGTATTTATCGTGCACATCCTGGTCCAGTTTCACAGTTCCTATGTAGAAAATATGCTTCATATCAGGGGCATATTTAAAGCCGGAAATACCATCTTTTACCTTCGAAATTTGTGTCGGAGCCGTTCCGTCAGGATTTATCTCCCAAAGCTGTGGTTCACCGGAGGAGGTTGAAATGTATCCAATCTTTTTGCCATCCGGTCTCCATGCCGCTTCTGACTCTTTTTCAGGGGTATCGGTAATCCTTTTGCCGGGTCCGCCATCAACTGAAACCAGGTAAAGGTCCCGGTAAGGTTTGTTTTCAGGAATGTTGAACCAGGTCACATCGTACAATACCGTCTTTCCATCCGGGGAAACCTGTGATGAACCTACACGCCCAAATGACCAGAGTACCTCCGGGGTCATCAGGTCAGAACTTAGCTTTGGCGTTTCAGGGACATAGTTTTTTTTGACGGGCTGATTATTTGCGGGCAGACCAGCAATCCCCTCCCATATTGTGGATAAAAGTACCAGAGCGGTAAAGAATGTCTTCATTGGCTTCTATTTTTTGCAAAAGTAGCATCATTTGAGCGGAAGGCAATGATTATTATCAATAATAGATTATGTGTGGTATCTCATTCATTTTCCCTTCGTAATCGGTAAAACGGATTTTGAAAAGCGTATTGTGCTGACCCGCAATTTTATAATAATTCAGTTTGAAACTGACGTAACCTGATGCAGCATAGCTCTATCATGGCCGATGCTGTCGCTGATAGCTGTCGAAAGCGGCAGGATGTTTTTGTAAAGGATGTTCTGAACATAGTTGATTTTGCCATAGATTGTCTTTGACAAATCTGTATTGACAACATCCTGGTAAGGAGCAAAAATATTGGTATCTTCGTTAAACAATTTCAGCTTTCCTGAATCTGAATAATTTTAAATGAATCGTGCATTTTTAGAAACAATATTTCTTTGCGGAGTGGCAATGCTGGCACTTTTGGAGCTTTATTACCTTCAGAATTTTGAGGTGGACCGGAGAATTCTAATCGAACAGAAAAAAAAGCGCACCTTTCTATTCCTTCTGATCGCAGGGATTCAAGTCATCCCATTCATTTATATATTTTCTGTCGACTTCGGACCAACCGATTATCACTTATGGAAATGGCTGAGTTTTCCTGTAACGCTTTGCTTCGCATTTTGTGTTTGGCTGTTTATCAAAGCATTATCCGACCTTGGAAAATGGTGGACTCCCGGACAAGAGCTTAAAGAGGATTTGGAGTTGGTCAAGACCGGGGCCTACCACTACGTGCGACATCCGATGTACCTTGCCCTTTTGGGGATTGCAGTTTGCCAGGTATTTATGATTCAAAACTGGATTGCCGGTCCGGTATCCCTGTTGCTGGTAACCCCGTTTGTCATTTATCAGATTGGAAGGGAAGAACGCCTGCTTACCAAATATTTTGGTGACGATTACAGGGAGTATATAAGAAAAACAGGAATGCTTTGGCCAAAGGAGGAAAAGATGCCTTTGTTCAAAAAGATCCTTCGGGAGCTGATAAAGAATACAAAGATATTACTGGGGATTTTGTGGAAACTGATCGTTAAACTCTACCAAAAGAGAGCTTCCCGATCAATGAATAGAAGCCTTTAAATCTTTGGCTGACAGGGCTCTGCGCATTGGAAGTAAATCTTTTTTAGAGCCGCGTTTTACTTCGCATTTTTGTTTGTAATGCACCAGGTAAGTGCATTGAATGGCCTGAACCCGTTCCATGTTGCAAACCTCTATAAGGGCATCTATCACATAATTAAAGGTGTGATAGTCGTCATTGTAGAGTACCAGTGAGTTACCGTTTTCCAAACCATCGGAACTCTTGTTTTTATGCCGGACAGACTTGTCAGTATCCATACTTCAAAACGAATTATTGTTGTGCCGATTTGCAAATAAAACAAAATTATTTTCCACCTGCAATTTTTATTGCTTCATTAACTTTTATTCTTTCGCCATTGAGAAATGCCGCAACAAATGCATCTTTAATTCCTTCAGATACCATTTGATCTCTTAATTTGCAGACATCCTGATAGTTGGAGAAATTTCCTACTGTGTAAATGACATTGTTTCTTGAGTCGGTATGCCTGTCAACTTTCATGAGTTTGCTGATTCTTTGATATGCTTTTCTGAAAGCGGTCGACTGCAAGTCGTTTCTGAAAGAGCCAATTTGTACTTTGAAGATAAGATTTTCCGTGGAGGCACTTTTAGTTGAATTTTCAACGGGCATTTCAACAGGTTTTGGGGAAACAGTCTGCCTGGCATTCTTTTTTACAGATGAAACAGTCACTGGCTTGGCAGGCCTGCCGGTGGTTTTGTCGTAAGTGACCACAACAGAATTTTTCATTCCTTCACGGATCAGCTGATCTTTCATTCTGGAAGCATCCTGAATGTTTGAGAAATTTCCAACCGTGAACATGGTATACTTTCGCTCATCTGTATACCTGTCTATTTTCCTTAATTTGTTAATTTTGGCATAAGACATTTTAAATGAGGAAGGAATTGCGCCATTCTTAAAGGATCCAATCTGAACTTTGTAAACCAAATTTTCAGCATGGATATTTTTTGCCGGAGTTTCAGTAGAAACAACAATTTTCCCGGGTTCAACATTGACTGAATCCTTCGTGACTTCTGGTTCTGGTAACGTTGCTATAGGCTTTTCTGTTTTTTTCCTGCCTTCAATCAGCTTGTTCTCTCTTTCCAAAATGGTGGCATTGTATGCGATGGCAGCTTTATTGCCTTCCTTTTCCCAAAAGGCAGATTCTTTGGCCCGCGACTGTTCGAGGTATTTTTCCCTGTCCCGCATCAGCTGGAAAGATTTTTGCTCACAATCTACTATTTGCTGGACCAGCCCCAATCTGGTATCCACCCTTGAAATACGATCATGTTGTTTTCTCAAAGAATCTGTCAAAGCAAGGATGGAATCATTTTTTCCCGTGCACATCCAGGCTTTGGTGAAGAGTATTTTACTGGCTTCACTGCGAAAATCCTCAATTGAATGGTAAGCCAGCAATTCATTTACCTGGAAATTAAATGAAGACTTTTTGAGGGCATCCGGAATTGGAAAGATCTTTTCGTCAATTTTCGGAGGGGGCTTTAAGATGGAATCTCCGAAAAGTCCACTGTCCGCAAGTTTCCTTGGTTTGAAAGGATTTGTTTTAGTTTCACATAAACCAACATAATAGTCATATTGGAGGGATTTTTTCTCCTGTTTGGAACCGACTTTTGCATATCTATCATAAAAATCCTTTGCCTCCTCCCATTGTCCGAGGGCATGAAAGTAGATGGCAAGGTAGAAATTGGAGTTGACAGGAGTCTTGTCAACGACTGAATTTAATAGTGCCTCCTTGGCGGCTGTTTCAAATATGTTGTTCTTTATCAATGAAACGCCATAATAATAATTATACATGGCGTTGTCGGGATAACTTTGAGCCAGTTTGGCAAAAATCGGAAGTGCTTTTTCAAAATTACCCTGTTGGAAATAATCAATTCCAAGGGTCTCTTTGCCTACCGTTTGTTGTCCGAAAGACAATTGGGACAGGAGCAATGCAAGGGCGGAGAAAGCCAAAATACGGTTTAAAAACAAAGCTTTGTTCATGCTGTTTTCTCTATGCAAAATCGGTTCTAAAATACAAATTTAACCTATTTATCACGAACCAACAGATTAATTGATTTTTTAACCTCGCGGATTTCGGAAAGTGGTCGGATTCTCGTAAATTTGTATGGTACGTATTTCAGATTGTTAAAGAGCTAAAATTTTAATTCAGATAGAAATGGCAAAAGATGATGTAAAGGCAGCAGGTGCTAACAAGGCAGTAAATCTCGAGAAATTGAAGGCATTGCAACTGACGATGGAGAAGATTGAGAAAAGTTATGGGAAAGGTTCCATTATGCGTTTGGGTGATAAACCGGTTGATGACGTGGCTGCTATCAGCTCGGGTTCCATCGCACTGGATTTGGCCCTTGGCATTGGCGGATATCCCAAAGGCAGGGTCATTGAAATTTTTGGCCCTGAATCTTCAGGTAAAACAACGCTGGCCATCCATGCCATTGCTGAAGCCCAAAAACAGGGAGGCATTGCCGCGATCATCGATGCAGAGCATGCTTTTGATCCGGGTTATGCTACAAAATTGGGGGTTAACATCAATGAATTGCTGATTTCCCAACCCGACAATGGCGAACAGGCACTCGAAATTGCGGATAACCTGATCCGTTCAGGAGCGATCGACATCATCGTCATTGACTCAGTCGCTGCTTTGACTCCAAAGGCAGAAATCGAAGGTGAGATGGGTGATTCGAAAATGGGTTTGCAGGCAAGATTGATGTCTCAGGCCCTTCGTAAATTGACTGCAAGTATCAGTAAGACAAAGACATGCTGTATTTTTATCAACCAGTTGCGCGAAAAGATTGGGGTCATGTTTGGTAATCCTGAAACCACAACCGGAGGGAATGCCCTAAAATTTTATGCTTCAGTAAGGCTTGATATCCGTAAGATTGGTCAGTTGAAAGATGGAGAAGAGGTGCAAGGAAACCATTGCCGGGTAAAAGTGGTTAAGAATAAAATTGCGCCCCCATTCAGAAAAGCGGAATTTGATATCATCTTTGGTGAGGGAATCTCTAAAACAGGTGAGATCATCGATTTGGGTGTTGAATTGAACATTATAAAGAAGAGTGGCTCCTGGTTTAGTTATGGTGAAACCAAACTTGGTCAGGGACGCGAATCGGTGAAAGCACTCCTGATTGACAATCCTGAATTGTCGGAAGAAATTGAAAAGAAGATTATTGCCAATTATACACCTTCACTCGAAAAATGAGCTTATTGACCATTTGCCGGGACGAGAGAGTTGATTCATAGACAAATTTGAGGTAGGCCTTTCAAACTTATTGTGTTCGCCTGAGATAAGTTATTGTTAAAATAAACACTAAATCTGGACCGAAACAGCCACGGTTCAGATTTTTTTTGGACATTTGCAGCTGGACTGATGTGATAAATCGTAATTAAGAAGTAATGAAAGTTATAAAATTTGGAGGAACATCTGTCGGTTCCGCTGAAAATGTAAAGAAAATCGACGAAATAGTTCGGAATCAACAATCGGATCTGATTGTTGTAGTCAGTGCCGTTGGAGGTGTCACAGATATGCTGCTGGCAGCAGCCAATGCAGGTGCCCAGGGGAATGAAGTCAATCCTTTGCTGGAGGGGATATGGAGTCGTCACGAGAAGATCATGACAGATCTTTTTGATGATAAGACCCTTGGTGAGGTGAAAGTAAAGATGAAAATACTATTTGATGAACTTGAAAAGATTCTTCAGGGGGTTCGTTTGATTGGCGAACTCACACCCAAAACGCTCGACAAGGTGATGGGTTTTGGAGAACGGCTCTCTTCCCAGTTTATTTCCAGATACCTGGATGCTGAACTGATCGATAGTGCGGCCCTCATCCGTACGGATAAAAACCATGGCCGGGCCAATGTTGATTTCAATACCACTTATGAGCTGATCAGCAAAAACTGTAGTGGCTTAAAACGGTTGGCAGTAGCACCCGGCTTTATTTCTTCTGCCTCCGACGGAACCATGACCACCCTGGGAAGAGGTGGTTCTGATTATACCGCAGCGCTATTTGCCGCTGCCCTCAATGCAGAAAAACTAGAGATTTGGACCGATGTAGATGGTTTCATGACAGCCGATCCACGGGTAATCAGCAAGGCATATCCCATTCCTCAGCTAACCTACAGCGAAGCGCTGGAGCTGTCGCATTTTGGCGCTAAAGTGATCTATCCGCCCACCATTTTGCCCGTGTACCAAAAATCGATACCTGTTCAGATTAAAAATACAATGAATCCTTCAGCCGAAGGAACATTGATCGGAAATGTAAAACATTTGGGGGCTGAGCATCCCATCAAAGGGATCTCCTCCATCGATGGAATCTCGCTTTTTACCGTCCAGGGACTCGGAATGGTTGGGGTAACCGGTATTGCCATGAGGCTTTTTGGAGCCCTTGCCAAGCAGGAGATCAACGTCATCCTGATTTCACAGGCTTCCTCCGAGAATTCGATCAGCTTTGCCATCGACTCGGCCAGGGGAAAAGCTGCAGAAGCCGGCATTCAACAAGAATTTGAACGCGAAATCGCCTCCGGACTGATCAACAAAGTCAGCAGTGAGGAGGATCTTTGCATCATCGCCATCGTGGGCGAGAACATGAAGCATTCGGCAGGTATTGCAGGAAAACTGTTTTATACAATTGGTAAAAATGGTATCAATGTGGTTGCCATCGCGCAGGGTGCATCCGAACAGAACATCTCCTGGGTGGTCAAAAAATCCGACCTGCGCAAAACACTCAACGTCGTTCATGAATCCTTTTTCCTCTCACCATTTATCGAGTTGAATCTCTTCCTGGTAGGTATTGGCACTGTCGGAAGAGACCTGATAACCCAGATTAGTCAGCAGCAGCAAAAGCTTCAGAACGAACACAGGTTGAAGCTTAGCATATGTGGCGTCGCCAATTCGCGGAAGATGGCCTTCGACCGCGAAGGATTTGATCCCTCTTCTATCGCGCAAATTCTCTCGGGTGATGCTGCTGAAAAGTCTGACATGAAGCTGTTTTGCAAGCAAATGATCGAAATGAACCTGTTCAATTCTGTTTTTGTGGATTGCACTGCGGAAAAGAAGGTGGCGGATCAGTACCATACCATTCTTAACAATTACATCTCCATTGTTGCCGCCAACAAAGTTGCAGCATCGTCCGAATACAATGCCTACCGTGAGTTGAAAGAGCTGGCTGCCAACCATGGCGTCAAGTATCTTTTTGAAACCAATGTAGGGGCAGGCTTGCCATTGATCTCCACCATCAACGACCTGAAACGATCGGGCGACCGAATCGTCAGAATTGAAGCTGTTTTATCGGGAACGCTCAATTACATTTTCAACACCCTTAGCAGTGAAATTCCTCTCAGCAAAGCAATCCGCCTCTCCAAAGAGAAGGGATTTTCGGAGCCTGATCCCAGGATTGACCTCAGCGGTGTTGACGTAGTCAGGAAACTTGTTATCCTCGGCAGGGAGTCCGGTTACAAGCTAAGCCAGGAGGAGGTCGTACAAAAACGATTTATCCCTGATCGCTATTTCAATTCCACACTGGAAGATTTCTGGAGAGACATTCATGAAATGGATGCACATTTTGAGGCAGAAAGATTGGTGCTTGAAAAGGAGAAGAAAAAATGGCGCTTCGTGGGTGTGCTGGACGAGGGTCGTGCCTCAGTTTCCCTGCAATCCGTAGGTCCAGGACATCCTTTTTACGACC
>CAYHQN010000007.1:0-67962 GCA_964358545.1 uncultured Tangfeifania sp.
AGGCTGATATAGATAGATATTATAAGTAAAAATCATTTTAGTAAAGTAGAATTAGATATAAAAATATTGCTATGAAAAATTTCAGTCAATTAAAAAATATTGCTTTCGCTTTATTACTTGTTGCAATAAGCAGTAATAAATTACAATCACAAAATGTAACTGCTAACGCCGTAATATCGGGGAATAGTGCTGCATCTGCAAAGAGCATCGCTTTTCAGAAAATGCATTTGGGACTTTTCGTACATTATACTTATGTTGGCAAGCCATATCAGTGGGGTTCAACACTGTGGGCAGATACCTCGAAAGTAAAAAGTCTTGATGAATTGGCCGATAACCTTGATGTAAATGATTTAGCCGCTATGGCGGCATCCATGCGGGCGCAATACGTTGTATTTACTGCTTTTCATGCCAATATGAACGTGCTTTGCCCAAGCGTTGTAATGAAACGCCAATTACCGGGTCACTGTTCAAAACGTGATGTTATTGGGGATTTGATAAAAGCTTTGAAGGCAAAAAATATTCGCTTGTTGCTCTACTTTCACCCAAGTGACGGACATGATTTTACCAAAGAGGACCAGGAACGCGTAGGGTGGAATGATGGCGCTCCGTTTACCCGATGGAACGATTTCATTAATGAGTTTTTGGAAGAATTGGGAAAAAGGTATGGGAATGATGTTTCCGGTTATTTTATTGATGGGGGCCTTCCCGAACAAGTCGATGCAGCACGGCTGCGAAAGACTATAATTGAAAGTAATCCGGAATCCTGGATAATTCAAAATGCAGGTTTTAATCCTTTATGTGCTGACTTTTCAGCAAAAGAAGATAATATGCTCCCTCCCTTTCCGGCGACAAGCTGGGTAAGATGTCAAAGGCTTACCGGAGAATGGTGGGCAAAAATAAGTACAGTTACTTATAATCCTGAATTGGCTTACCGTTATACGATACTTCAGGCTACAGTAAACAACAGGATTGGAGGAGGAACTTGCTGGTCTTTTGGCCCTCATCCAGGCGGCAGATGGGAACCAGGTACCCGTTCTTTCTGTAAGGATTTAGGAAGTTTTATTGAAAAAGCTGGTCAATCACTTTTCGGGACTCAACCGAGCAAGGCATATATTTCCAAAGAAGGTCAACCATTGTTAGGGACGCAATATGTGGCGACAGAATCGCTTGATGGTAAAAAAACGTACCTGCATGTTTTTCTGCCACCTAAAGGGCAAAGACTGGAACTTACTGCACCGGCCGATAAACGTCGCTTTAGTTCAGCCCGTTTGTTCTCCAATAACCAGAGTGTTGATTTGCGTCAAACAGACACTGCTGTTTATCTGACACTCAAACCAACAGACCGTTGGGATGACCTCGATACTATTATTGTTCTTGAGTAAGACACTTGGGCCAGCTTGAAAAGTTTATTCTATCTTTAAAAAAAGTCACTGACAAATTGGTAAATCAAAATACAATAAGGAGCAAGTAATGAAAAAAATGATAATGTTCTTTTCTGTTATTGTAATTTTCAGCAATACATCTGTATTCTCACAAAGTATTCAGGAAATATCCAAATATAATGTAGAATGGAATACCCCAAGCGATAATTCTTACGGCGCAATGCCACTGGGTAATGGCTCCGAAGGTGTAAATAGTTGGGTAGAACCAAATGGGGATCTACAGTTTTATATCAGCGGTACGGATTTTTTTGGAGATGACCAATTTAATATAAAACAAGGGAAAGTACGCGTAAAATTCAGCGATAATCCATTTGTTAGGGGGTTCCAGTTTAATCAAACACTTGAACTGAAAGAAGGGGCGATCGTTATAAAAGCAGGTGAAAAAGGTAAGGCAGTAAATATACGTTTGTGGATGGATGTAAATAATCCGGTAATTCATATCCAGGGTACAAGCGATATTGAACGCACAGTGGAAGTTCAGTATGAATTATGGAGAAAACTTAAGCTGGCGGATTCACCAACATCTCAGGAAGCATTATACGGAGATGTAGTAATAAACGATAATACTGATAGCTTAATATGGTACCATCAAAATTCATCGGCAACGAAATGGGGTCAAAGATTAGAGACGGAGGGTTTAGGTCCCGACATTAAAGAAAAAGTAAAAGACCCGTTACAATATCTTACTTTTGGTTCATTGATGCAAGGAAAAGGTTTTAAAAGAAGCGGGGCGCAATCATTAAAAGCAACCGGTACAAAAAATATAGATATAGCAATTACCTTATTGACCAAACAGTGTGAAAAGCCTGAAGAATGGGTAAACCTCATAGAATCAAAAACAAAAGAATACGCAAAAATAAACAGCGAAAAGGCATTTGCCGCACATAAGAAATGGTGGGGCGATTTTTGGGAAAGAAGTTGGATAAACCTAAGTGGATTTCCTGATGCCTATACGTTTACACAAAAATATATATGTCAGCGCTATATAAATGCCTGCACAAATCGTGGAGAAACACCTGTTCCATTCAATGGTAATATTTATAATGTAGATGCCCCAAAAGGAACGTGGAGCTTTTTAGGGAGATTGAAGACTTCCGTTGATGCCGATTATCGTGCATGGGGAGACCTTACTTTTATGTGGCAAAATACGCGTCATATATATTACCCAATGATAGCAAGTGGTGATTTTGATTTGATGAAACCATTAAAAAGCTATGTATTTAGTTCCTTTGGCATTGCCAAAGCAAGAGCAAAAAACTGGTTTGGATACGATAGCGCTGCCGTACAGGTTGAAGCAGTAAATTTAAAAGGGCTTTCTGTGTTTGGCAAAAGATTACCGCCGCATTTATCATCCCACTTTCTTGCGGGCATTGAGTTGACAGCAATGCTTACAGATTATTACATTTTTAACCCCAATGAAAAATTTCTTGCAGATACATTACTGCCTTGTGCCGATGCTTATATCGAATTTTTTAATCTTAAATTTCCGAAAAAGGATGTCAATGGAAAGCGTATAATAGGCCCAACCGGAGCTGTGGAAACCTATCAGGGGGTAATCAACTCAGTAACGGAGTTGACCGGTCTGAAATATTTGCTTGGCAGGTTACTAAGTATAGGTAAAAATGAGATAGGCGAAAGCCGTTACCAAAAGTGGAGCTCCTTCTTAAACGAACTTCCTGAAGTTTCTACGCGAACAGTGTGTGGTAAAACACTGCTAGCTGTAGGGGATAGATATATTGGACGTGAAATAGTAGAATCCCCTGAATTTTATTCCGTATTTCCATTTCGTCAGATTACCCATTATAAAAATAATATGCTTGATGCCGCAAGACTTTCCTTTGCTTTAAGAATGATAAGTCTGGATGGTATTAACGACAGGCAATGGGTAAGGACAGGAGGGTGGTCGCAGATGCCTACTGTCAGCGCTTACTTAGGATTGCCAAAGGAAACCGCCTTTTTGTTGGGCATAAATTTCCATGACAGGACACCCTATGCTGATTCCTTTCAAGCATCCGAATCTTTGGAGGGATTTGTGCCTAAACGCTTTCCTGCCTTTTGGAACGCACATTTTGATTGGACACCCGACCAATGCCATGGTGGTGTTACCATAAATGCATTACAATCCATGTTGGTACAATATGATGACAGGAAAATATATCTGTTGCCAAGTTTTCCGGAAAATTGGAATGTTGATTTTAAACTTTACGCACCTTATAATACCGTAATAGAATGTAGTTATAAAGATGGGAAGATTGTTTTGTTAAGAGTTACACCTGAAAGCCGCAAAGCAGACATTGTCAATCTTGCAACTTTAGAACATCGTATTCAAACAATGGTAAGGGTAGCAGGAACAGATTACAGCTATCTTTTTGGAGTTGACCCTTTACTTGATGGTGTAATAGCCCCTAAAGACATAGATACACAGAAAATTAGCGGGGGATGGCTATCGAAGTACGGTGAAAGTTTGTATGATACAAAAGCCGGACCGTTCAAAGCGGGAGATTGGGGAGTAAGCGTGTTCAAAGGCAATACCATTTATCTGCATATAACCAATCCTGAAACAAAAGAAATAACATTGCCACCAATTCCGCTTTCAATAATGAAAACAGAGGTATTGACTGAGGGTAAAGTAAAAGTAAATAGCGATGCCCAACGAATAAAAGTAACTTGTGAAGGCTATCCGAAAAATAGTGCAGATGTTATTGTGAAATTAGAGATGAGTGGCGAAATATTGCCGATCGTAGAGAAGCAGGGTTATGAAAATTCATTGAGCAAAACGGCAACAGCATCAGCCTCCAATGAACAACCAGGTTTCCCGGCAAAAAATGCAATAGACAACGACGATAAAACGGAGTGGAAAGCACAACCAACGGATTCAACCAATTACCTGCAACTAACTTTCCCAAAGCAGGAATCAATAAGCAGGGCTGAAATTCATTTTGCATTACCTGTTGCCACCATAGGTAAGGGTTATCCTTTTGAAATTCAATACACAGATAACACAGGTAAATGGATTACATTATTTAATGAAATGACTTATGGTAAAATTTGGGCAAAACCTTTTGATAAAACTCTTACGGATAAAATAAGAGTGAAATCAAGAAGTGCCGGCATAAGTCAATTCGATGTTTATAATACGGAAAAGTAATGGGTAGGTCTTTCGTAACCTGCCATTTGGTTTTAAAAAGTGCTACTTGTTAATGAAGTACACGAATATTGTCAGGATAAATCATAAAATCATAACAGAAACAAAGAACAATCTACCAATCCTTAATCATTAAAAAATTTGAGACAATGAATCAACGAAAGAGTATATCCGGGATCTGTCAACGGACTGTTTGTGTGATTTTTATTTTAGTTAATTTAGGGTCTGCCCTTTTTGCCCAGAATAAAGGGTTAAGTAATCCCCAGGATCCTTCCGTACTTCCGAAATCCAGAGGGAACATCGGTCTCCCCAAAGTGCTTCCCAAAATATCACAGGAAGCTAAACTGGTAAATACACGGGAAAATGAATGGGTAATATCTGACGGATGGGAATTGGCTGCCGCAAAACAAATTCGTTCGACCGGGTATGAAATTACCAAAGCAGATTATAAGACCGACACATGGATAAATGCAACGGTTCCCGGGACCATTCTTACCACACTTGTCAACCGGGGCTATTATCCTGATCCGCTTTATGGATTGAATAACCTGTTAATTCCAGACACATTGTGCCGGACAGACTGGTGGTACCGTACTGTTTTGCCCCTCCCTTCCGGGGCAGAAAACAAAAGAATACAGCTGATTTTAAACGGAATAAATTATAAAGCTGATGTCTGGTTCAATGGATCGGTGCTGGGGACAATAACCGGCGCCTTTATCCGCGGACAATTCGATATTACTTCGCTTTTGCGTAAAGATGGAAATAATGTTCTGGCGGTACATATCCTGCCTCCACCTCATCCCGGAATTCCACATGAACAAAATCTTCTGGGAAGTGGCCCAAACGGAGGTTTGCTCTGTTATGACGGTCCTACTTTTGTGTGTACCGAAGGGTGGGATTGGGTACCCGGAATACGTGACCGGAACATGGGGATCTGGCAGGATGTCAGGTTAAGAGTTACAGCTGATGCCCAGCTTGCAGATCCACAGGTAATTACCGACCTTTCTTTGCCCGATACAACCAGCGCGAAGATTACGATAAAAACAATTCTCCGGAACCGGGGTGCATCAAGGAAAACCTTCACACTTTCAGGTGAAATTGAAGCTGTCAGGTTTTCAAAACAGGTAACACTTGGTGCAGGGGAATGCAAGCTGATTGTTTTTAGTCATTCGGAATTTGCCCAGCTTAATTTTCACAATCCCCGTCTTTGGTGGCCAAACGGTTATGGGAAGCAGGAACTTTATAACCTGAAACTGACAGTAAGTGATGATGGGAATAAAATATCAGATATTAAAGAGGTCCGGTTTGGCATCCGGGAAATGAGTTATGATTTCACGGTAGATTATCAGCGTGTTCGTCAGGATGTTAGGGTAAATCTCAATCCATTAAAAGTCTGGGAGAAAACTGAGAAGATAATCACCTACAGGAAGAAAGGTTATGAAAGCCGTCGTCTTTCTAATGGAGTTCAGATCGGTATTGTTCCTGATCTCAAGGATACGGTATTGTTCGATAAAGGTATTACTCCAGGGTCGGCGCCTTATTTCGTTATCCATGTGAATGGTCAGCCAATATATTGCAGGGGTGGTAACTGGGGACTGGATGAAGCCATGAAACGGGTTTCGCGTGAACGGCTGGAACCTTATTTCCGACTTCATAAAGATGCCGGGTTTACCATGATCAGAAACTGGGTAGGACAGAGTACTGAGGAGGTTTTCTATGAACTTGCCGACGAATATGGACTGCTTATCTGGAACGATTTCTGGATGAGTACGGAAGACTGGAATCTTGATCCATGGGATAACCAGTTATTCCTTAATAATGCCCGTGACGCTATCCGCCGTTTTCGCAACCATCCCAGTATAGCGCTCTGGTGCGGGCGCAACGAAGGTAATCCCCCGATGGCGCTTGATGATAGTTTGCATATTCTGCAGGCAAAGGAAGACGGAACAAGGATTTATCATTCCAGTTCCATCAAAAACAATCTTGCTGACAGTGGTCCCTGGTTTTATACCGATTTCGCAAAGAAAGAGATACATCATAAAGATGGTTTTAATACAGAAACAGGAGTTCCGGCTGTACCTGTTGCCGAAACGATGCAGGAAATGATGCTTCCCGAGGATCTTTGGCCAATTGGTGATGCCTGGTATTATCACGATCTGCATAGGGGACAAAAGGATTATGTCCAGGCAATTGAAGATCAGTATGGTTCATATAAGAACCTCGGGGAGTTCTGCCGTAAGGCGCAGATGCTAAACTACGAGATCTACCGCGAAATATTCGAGGTCTGGAACTACCGGTTATGGAATACCTGCAGCGGATTATTATTGTGGATGTCGCATCCGGCATGGCCAAGCACCGTCTGGCAGACCTATTCCTCAGATTATGAAACCAATGGTGTTTTTTATGGAAGTAAAAAAGCCTGCGAACCGTTACATATCCAGTTTCAGCCGGATAGTTATGATGTTTATTTCATCAACAATACACTAAATGATTATCATGCGATTCGTACAGAACTAAAGATTTACGATCTTAATGCCAAAGAAATCTGCAACGAATCAGTTGTTAACGATTCAAAGGCCAACAGCCGGATCAAATGTTTTACGGCAAAAATTTTACATGATCTGCCCCCTGTTTATTTAGCCAGGATGAAGACCTTTTCAGCGCAAGGTCTGCTACTGTCCGAAAATACCTATTTTCAGACAGCCGATGGAAAGAAAGATTTCAAAGCTTTAAATAACCTGGTGCCTGTAAAAATACAGGGAAAACTGATCAGCAGGAAGTTGACAGACAAAATGCAGAAATTTACGATTAACCTCACCAATCCGTCAAAGGTAATTGCGGTTTCCATAAAACTTAATGTACGTAATTCCCTGACGGGGAAACGGGTATTACCGGCTTATATTTCGGATGGCTACTTTACTTTGTTACCTGGAGAGACTCATACCGTGGTTACCGAATGCCCTGCAGGCCTGCTGCCGGTAACAGCAATAATATCTGCAGAAGGTTATAATGTACCTCGACAGGATGTAATAATTATTAAATGATATAAATGGCTGTTTAAGCATAAATTTAGAAACGGATAACCATGTACAAAATTATTGTCATTGTTTCAGTATTCCTACTGTTTAGCTGCGATCTGGTGGCCAATAAAACTAAAGGTTCAGCAAAGTCGGGAAGTTCAAATTCTTCTTTGACCGGCAGTACCAAAGGGTATGATACTCCGGAGTTGAATTCCGGGGATATTATCTGGTCAACTAAACCGGCAACGGAATGGGCCGAGGGCTATCCCGTAGGCAATGGCCGTTTGGGAGGGATGGTTTTAGGGGTGGCTCAGCATGAACGGATCTCTGTTAATCACGACCTGTTATGGCGGCAGTTCTGGACTTACCAGGAACACAAAACTGCCGGCGACATCAAAAAAATCAGGGAATTAACAGTTCAGGGTAAATGGGATCAGGCGGAGGAGCTGATGGAGCAAAAAATACCCTCATCGGGCAACGCCATCTATCTCAATCCGTATGTCCCGGCTGGTGATCTGTATCTCAATCTTCGCCATGCCCGCAAACCAGTGACCGATTACAGGCGGGTGCTGAATATGGATAAGGGTATCGTGGAGGTGAGTTACGCCATTGATGATGTTCATTTTAAACGGGAGATATTTACATCCTGGAAGCAGGGGGTAATGGCTGCCCATCTGACGGCCGACCGTGCCGGTATGTTAACGGGAGAAGTCTCCCTTTCGCGGATACTGGATCCTGAATGTGAAGTAACCGGTTATGCTTCAAGGGACAAAGTTGTTCTGGAAGGAAAATTTGAGGAGGGGAGAACATTTGCCATTGTGGCCAAAGTTATTCAAAGGGGAGGACGCCTTACCAACGGTCGGAAAGAGCTTCATCAAAACATGTCAGAAATGCCCAAAAAGGATTTTGGGTTAAAGTATGTGTACAGCACAAATGAGATGTTCGGAAAAGATGACGGGGCCTCCATTTTTTTTGACACCTCGGATGAGGTGCTGATCTTATTGGCCATCACCGTCGATGACGAATATGAAAAAGGTGCTGACCTGGTAAAGAAAGCGATCGAAAAGCTCGACAACGTCACAGAGAGTTACCAGGCTCTTAAAGAAGCTCATATTCAGGACTTCCAAAAGATATACAACAGGGTTTCCATCACCCTTGGGCCTGAAAAGCGGTTCATTTCAACAGACTCCTTGTTGAGGAAGTCTGTTGATGAGAATACTGCCTCTCCGGCCTTGCTGGAAAAGATGTTCAATATGTCGCGCTATCTGGCCATATCAAGCGGCCGTCCCCAACCGGCGGGCCAACCTGCAAAATTGCCGATAAATCTCCAGGGTATCTGGAACCAGGACCGGCGACCGGCATGGGATTGTGATTACCACATTGATTTAAATGTGGAAATGTGTTATTGGCCGTTGGATATGCTGAATCTGGGAGACCTGATGATGCCATTGATGAATTGGGTGGAATCGTTGATTGAGCAGGGACGAAGGGCGGCAAAAGATCTTTATGGAGCAAGAGGAGTTGCATTTGGTGGGGTTTTGGACAATAAAAATATCGGCAATTTCGATAATATTTGTTTCCCCTGGACAGGTGGCGCCGCGTGGGTTGCTCAAATCCTTTGGCAACATTGGGAGTATAGTAATGACCGCTCTTTTTTACAAAATCATTTATTCCAGTATATGGTTGAGATCGGGAAATTCTATGAAGACTTTCTCGTGGAAGACAGCAATGGGTTCCTGGTCCCTTCTTTAAGCGCTTCCCCTGAAATGCCGATTGCGGGTAGGAAGGGTGGAAGTTTTTTATCTTCAGCATCCTCCATGGACCTGGAACTGATTCATGACCTTTTCGGTCATTTAATTGAGGCAGGAAATTTATTAAAGACGGATCCCACAAAGATTAAAAAATGGCAATCCATTGTTGACCGTGTTCCATTGCCCAGGATCAATGCAGATGGTTCCATGGGTGAATGGCTGGAAGAACATACGATGGCCGACCCGGGTCACCGCCACCGGTCATTGCTGGTAGGTTTGTGCCCGGGAGACAGGATATCGGTTGAAAACACCAAAGAATATGCAGATGCTGCTTATAAAGCTATCCTTAAAAGGCATGAAACAGGAAGGAGATCCACTCAATCCCTCACGTTTGTATGGGATACACAATTGCTTGCAAGGCTATACAAAGCTGAAGAATCGTACGACGAACTGGTGAGAATGTTACCTGTTCATACCCTGGATAACCTGCTCATTACCTGTAATGACTGGAGCGGAACGAGAGGGGGCCTTGCATGGTTCAAAGGGATTAAGTTAGTTCAGATCGAAGCAAGTCTCGCGCTTGGATCAGCAATTATTGAGATGATTTTTCAGGACAGACAAGGGTTGTTAAAATTTCTGCCTGCTCTTCCGGATATTTTATCCAAAGGGAAAGTTGCAGGTCTAAGAGCCAGGGGCGGATTTGAGGTTGGTTTGGAATGGAATGAAGGAAAATTAAATTCTGCGGATATTATTTCCTTTAATGGTAAGCCATGTCATTTTAAAGATAATGGATTTGACAAAATAAAAATAACAAGTAGGGGGAAAGAGGTGAAATATGCCATTAATAAAGACCAAGGTATCATAAGCTTTGACACCGGGAAGGGTCAGGAATACCAATTGACTTTTTAAGAGAATTGGCAAATAACATATAGGTAATGATGCGCTAAAAGAAAAATATGTTTAAACGAAAGGCGCATCGAAGTTTGATCGATTGGTTTAGCTCAATGCCCAAAAACCTAACCAGGAGTGGAAATCAATTAGAATTGAAAATGTATGAACATCATTTTTATTATAAAGACGATTAATGAATAATAAGCAAGTATCAGGAAACATTACCCGCCGCAAGGTGTTGAAAATCAGTGCGGGAACGATCGCAGGAACGGTGATCGCCAATATTGGAGTCAACGCATTCGCAGCGGAACCGGCGGCGAAGGCGATGCAGGCTTGGGTGAATCCGTACCACGATATTCGCGGTTTCAATTACCAACCGAGCTATGAGGCAACCGGTTACAGCATTTGGCGTCAGTTCCGGCCAGAGAAGTTCGATACGGAACTCGGGCTGGGGAAGAAGTACTTTCCGAAGATCAACACAGTTCGCTACTGGCTGTCATTCGATGCCTTTGCTGTGGATCCGTCCGGCTTTGCCGAACATTTCAAGACGGCATTGGACATTGCTCACAGCCACGGGCTCAAGGTGGTGCCCACGCTGTTCAACAATTGGCACAGCGTTCCAGGGTTTGGCGGTATTGCCGAAGAGATGTTGAATTACTGGTTCGTCAGCTACGGCAAGAAGGGAGAGGCCGCCAACTATGTGTTCCGGCCATATCTGGAAAAAGTCGTGGGCGATCACGCCAAAGACAATCGTATTCTTGCTTGGGATCTGTGCAACGAACCGCACAACAACGGAAATTGGCAGCTCACACTGGAGTGGCTTACGCACAGCTACAAGATGTGCAAGGATATGGGCGCGTCACAGCCAGTAAGTGTGAGCGTGCAAGGAGGCCTCGGACAACTACGTGAGGTCGAGGCGATTAGTGACTTGTATCTCATCCATCCATATTTCGCAAAGCAGGAGAGATTACACGAAATCGTTGATTTTGCCCGACATCAGAACAAGGGCGCGTTGGCCACCGAGTGTTGTTGGGGATCGCTGGACGATGCGCAACGTGCACATATTGTGGTCTCAGAATGCGACAATCTTGCACGGGCTGGCATAGGTTTCATGCCGCATGCACTACACGAAAGCTTAGTGGCCGACTTGCATCGTGAGCAATTCGGCTTGCTCAGTTCGGCCAGCTCGATGCATTTCATCGCCATGGACGGGTCGCTGCGCCCCGGTCACGATGTGTTCAACAATTTTTGAAGCATCTTTACTTGTTTTGTAAACGGGTCAAATGTTTTTAAAAGTAAAATTGTGTTATAGGAGTAAAATGTTTTGAAGGAAAGAGAGACTTGGAAGATGGGATCAATGCCTTCAAGTAGGGCATACGTGCAGTGTCCACACTTGCTTTGAATGCTTGGATTTAATATAATCATTTTATTCGTAATTCCAGATATTCATCAAAATAAATTAATAAACAGATAAACATGAACAAAGTAATCGTCATTATTTCAGTATTTCTCCTGTTTAGCTGCAATCGGGTGGACGATAAACTGATCTGGAAGT
Organism: uncultured Tangfeifania sp.; assembly: GCA_964358545.1. GTDB lineage: Bacteria > Bacteroidota > Bacteroidia > Bacteroidales > Prolixibacteraceae > CAINVV01. The sequence goes on from CAYHQN010000007.1 coordinate 11,805, forward strand.
TAAAAACCGATGACACACACTTGACAATTGCAGTTGTCAACGATCGCCCTGTAATCTGTAATCTTATAAATCCTAAGAATGGATGGAACTGGACACCCCGTTCTTCAGAGGTTCCACTTTTAAACCGTGTTTCCATAGGGGGTATGGTACTTACCCCTATCTGGAGATTCCAGGATGCAAGGGTGGACTCAATAGATGGGTACACAGTTTCACTTCGGTTTACAAGCGCAAAACCAAAGCTTGAGCTCAAGTCGGATTGGCGGGCCAGAAAAGGTTGTGGCCCTGTAGAACATTGGATGACTGTTGAAAACAAAACCGGGTGTAACGTCACTTATAATTGTGCTGATATAATATCGTCAAACCTGACGACTAAAGCCGATTCAACGGTTACATTATGGCGTTTTGACAGATGTGAGGTTGGATTGCCTGGCTTTGGGGTTAATAAAAATGCACTTTGGCCTAATACCATGATTGTTTCAATGGTTAACTCAGGCTTTGATCAGCCATCCTTCGTCAGGAGCGATGCAATGCTCCCATTTTTAATTATGGATATTGTTTCAACTCATGGATTATATATCGGATATGGTTGGGATTTTGGCATGTTCGTAACTATTGCCGATAGCAGTATGCGTACAATAACCAATAGATTCAGTCTGGCAAATGCTAATCCGGTTGAATTTGTAGAGGGAAACGGCAAAATATTGAATATTCCATATACATTTTATGGAACATATATGGGGGATACCGATAACGGCAGCAATAAAATGAAAAAATGGTTCTGGAATTACAGGATGACAAAAACCATGAGGGAAAACATTAATGAGCCTTTAGTGGAATTCCATGCACCATTCTATGATGAGATTGGTTGGGTTAACTATTTGAAGGACCATCCATTGAAAAAATGGGGCGTGGATCTGATCAAGATGGATATAGCATGGACGAATCCTGGTCCATTTAGTAATTGGGGAAATGAAACAAGTTACACTAAAACCTGGAACCCGTGGCCGGCTAAGTGGCCAAACGGCATGACCTTTGGAAAGATCGCTCATGCTAATAATCTAAAAGCTGCCCTCTATATGAATGGTACCTGTCGTGATGTTGATCTGGCCACAACAGCAGGAAGGAGCGCTGAGAAACAGGCTTTGCTTGAAAGATTTGACAAAGGGTGGTATGATTACTGGAGAAGTGATTTTCATTCCGAAGCCCCCAATGATTATCTAAGTCATGAAGGACTTCTCGAAGTGCTCGATTTCATGATCGCAAACAGGCCAGGTTTTAGATGGGAAAATTGTAGTGGAGGAGGGTCTAAGAAATCTTTCGATCTTGCAGAAAGAATGGCATTCGTGACAACAGATGATTTTGGAACAGCCCATTCGTTCCGGTTTGCGTTTTATGGTAATTCTTATGTTTTTAATCCGGTACAGCTTAAAGCTGATTTATATTATGGACTTTCTATCAATCATATTCCTCATAGTTTAGATCACTCACTATCGCATGACAAATATACTTTCAGAACCAGTTTGTTGGGAGCAATAATGGTCAGCAGCGAACCATATGAGTTAGACGATCAGCAGGAGGGTGTAGCACGTGAGACTTGGAACCTCTACCAGACAAAGCAAAGGAGTATTCTCAGGGGTGGGGATGTTTATCATATCCTTCCTTTCCCTGATGGGGTGAATTTGGATGGTATGCAGTTTTTCAATACTGACATAAATAAAGGTTCCGTACTGCTTTTCAAACCATCTGGAAAGTCTCCAGATTCAAAAGTTATCAAATTAAAAGGTCTTAACAGAAATGCAACTTACACACTAACTTTTCAGGACAGAAAAGAACAAAGTGCAAAAAAGACGGGAGCAGAACTTATGGATAAAGGTATTGAAGTAAAAGGGATGAGCGGCAATTTTGCATCAGAGATTATATGGATTAATTAATAATTTATGAATATAAGAAATATGAAATTATAACAAAAACAGATTAATAATATTGGCTATAAGAAGTTGACTCGTCCTAGAAAAAGCTTACGAAGAACACTTAAATTTCAAAATAAATGAAGAATCAAATTAAATGATAATATATGAAAAAATCACTGTGCACTATTGTTGCATCTTTTATCTTATTTACTTTATTTGGGGCATTCAATTCTAGTTATGAGTCCGTTATTGGAACAGCTAAGTCACCAAATTCAGATTCTTCCCTGACAAGTAGGACTAAAGGGTATGATTCTCCGGAGTTGAATTCCGGGGATATTATCTGGTCAACTAAACCAGCTAAGGAATGGGCCGAGGGCTATCCTGTAGGCAATGGCCGTTTGGGAGGGATGGTTTTAGGTGGAGTGCAACATGAACGGATTTCCGTTAACCACGATTTATTATGGAGGCAATTCTGGAGCTATCAGGAACATAAAACTGCTTCTGACATCAAAAAGATCAGGGAATTAAACCTAAAAGGGGAATGGGATAAAGCGGATGATCTTATGCTACAAAAAATTCCAGCTTCCGGCAATGCAATCTATGTTAATCCTTATGTACCGGCGGGTGATTTGTACCTGAATCTTCGGCATGCCAATAAACCCATAACGGATTATAGGCGGATATTGCACATGGATAAGGGGATTGTTGAAGTAAAGTACCGTGTGGATAACGTTCAGTTTACGCGCGAGATTTTCTCTTTCTGGAAGCAAGGGGTGATGGCCACCCATCTGACGGCCGACCGTGCCGGTATGTTAACAGGAGAAGTTTCACTCTCCCGTCTGCTGGATCCGGAATGTGAAGTAACCGGATATGCCACACAGGATAAGGTTGTTTTAAAAGGAAAATTTGAAGAGGGCAGGGAATTTGCTATTGCCGTGAAAGTGATTCAACGGGGAGGGCGCCTTACGATCGGCAGAAAGGAGCTTGTTCAAAACAAAGCAAATATGCCCAAAAAAGATTTTGGTTTAAAGTATGTGTTAAGTACGAATGAGATGTTTGGGAAAGAAGATGGCGCCTCCACTTTTTTTGATACAGCAGACGAGGTGCTTATATTATTGGCCATCACCGTGGATGATGAATTTGAGAAGGGCGCTGATCTTGTAAAGAAAACAATCGAAAAACTCGACCGTGTCACAGAAAGTTATGAAATACTCAAAGAGGAGCATGTTCAGGATTTTCAAAAAATATACAATAGGGTTTCATTAAGCCTGGGATCTGACAAGCCATTTATTTCTACTGATTCATTGTTGAAGGAATCCGTTGATGAAAATACCGCATCCCCGGCTTTGTTGGAAAAGATGTTTAATATGTCGAGGTACCTGGCTATATCGAGTGGCCGTTCCCAGCCGGCAGGGCAACCTAAGAAAGCCCCGATTAACCTTCAGGGTATATGGAACCAGGACCGTCGTCCGGCCTGGGATTGTGATTACCATATTGATTTAAATGTTGAAATGTGTTATTGGCCATTAGATATGCTGAACCTTGGGGATCTGATGATGCCTCTGATGAATTGGGTAGAAACTTTGTCTGAAGGAGGGAGAATAGCCGCAAAAGACCTGTATGGGGCAAGAGGTATTGCTTTTGGGATTGTGGCAGATAACAAAAATGTCGGCAATTTTGATAATATCTGTTTCCCCTGGACGGGAGGTGCCGCCTGGTTAGCTCAAATCTTGTGGCAACATTGGGAGTATAGTAATGATCGCTCCTATTTACAAAATCATTTGTTTCCCTATTTAGTTGAAGTAGGGAACTTCTATGAAGACTTTTTGGTTGAAGATAGCAATGGGTCCCTGGTCCCTTCTTTAAGCGCTTCCCCTGAAATGCCCGTCGCGGGAAGAAAGAGGCAAAGTTTTTCATCTTCGGCTTCCTCAATGGACCTGGAATTAATCCATGATTTGTTCGGTCATTTAATTAAGGCAGGAAATTTATTAAAGACGGATCCCACAAAGATTAAAAAATGGCAATCCATTGTTGACCGTGTTCCATTGCCCAGGATCAATGCAGATGGTTCCATGGGTGAATGGCTGGAAGAACATACGATGGCCGACCCGGGTCACCGCCACCGGTCATTGCTGGTAGGTTTGTGCCCGGGAGACAGGATATCGGTTGAAAACACCAAAGAATATGCAGATGCTGCTTATAAGGCTATTCTGAAAAGACATGAAGCCGGAGGGAAAGCATCAGTGTACTTTAGTTCTGTCTGGGACGCACAACTGTTGGCAAGACTTTACAAAGCAGAAGAAGCATACGAAGAATTGGTAAAATTATTTCCGGTTAATGTTCTGGATAACCTACTCATTAGCGGTTTTGCATTTAATGGAATAAAGTTAGTCCAGGTCGAGGCAAGTCTTGCCTTAGGATCAGCCATCATAGAAATGATTTTTCAGGACAGGCAGGGCTTGTTGAGGTTTCTTCCGGCCCTTCCGGCCAATTTATCTAAAGGGAAAGTTTCAGGGTTAAATGCCAGAGGAGGGTTTGAGGTTGGTTTGGAATGGAAGGAAGGGAAAATCCATGCTGCTAATATCATGTCCCTTGGTGGTAAGCCTTGTCAATTTAAAGACAAAGGATTCGGCAAGATAAAAATAACATGCGGAGGGAAAGAAGTGAAATATTCCAATAATAAAGACAAAGGGATCATCAGCTTTGACACCGCTAAAGGACAAAAATACCAATTGACTTTTTATGGGAATGACATTCCGGCAAATTATTAACTTATGAGCACTACATTTAAATAAGTCGTTGAAAAATTGAAGCATTATGAAAAAAACATTGCTATTCTGTCTGTTATTAATCATTTCTTTTGGGGTGAAAGCACAAAACATTGAGAAGGACGTAACCATTCCTTTACCCACAAAAGCTCAATTAAGGTGGCAAAATTATGAACAGATTATGTTTTTACACTTTTCTGCCAATACCTGGCAAACACATCGTGGTTTAGGCAATGAATGGGATGATCTTTCCACACCGTTGGATCGCATTAATCCGACAAAGCTAAATACCGACCAATGGTGCGAGGTTGCGAAAAGCTGGGGTGCCAAAATGATAATTTTTGTGGCTAAGCATGTGGGGGGATTCTGTTCGTGGCAAACTAATACAACTGAATATGGAATAAGAAACACACCATGGAAAAACGGTAAGGGTGATATACTCAAAGAATTGTCAGGATCGTGTAAAAAATACGGGTTGGATTTGGGTATATATGTTTATCCAGGTGACCCTCATTGGGGAGCTGGAGTAGGTAGCGGTGGTGTTACAAAAGATTCTTCCAAACAGGAAGAATATAATAAAATTTATTGCCAGCAAATGACGGAGGTGCTCAGCAGATATGGCGAAATCAAAGAAGTTTGGTTTGATGGCAGTTGTTATATAAAATGCGTTCCGGAGATATTAAAAAAATATGCTCCTGATGCAGTAATTATGGCAGGGTCAATGAATAATATAAGAGAGGTAGGTAATGAAGAAGGATATGCCCCATTTTCCAATTGGAACACTCTTAGCAGTGAAAACCTTAAAAAAGGAGTGGCTGACGCAATACAATCAGACCCGTTTGGCGATGCGTATGCTCCGATAGAAGCTTGTGTACCATTACTCAGAAACAAAGGGCACAAATGGTTCTGGAATATAAATACTGATAATCTGATATTAACGAATGAACAATTGATGAATATGTACTACAAATCTGTTGGCAGGGGTGCTGTACTTTTATTAAATGCCACACCCGATACAACGGGATTAATACCGGAATCGCATGTAGCAGCATATAAAGCATTCGGAAAAGAAATAAAAAGACGATTTGATAACCCTATTAAGAAAACAAAGGGGGAAGGGAACTCTTTAGAGCTAACATTTTCAAAACCAACAGAAATAAATCATGTTATCTTACAGGAAGACCTTTCAATGGGGCAGCGTGTTCTTGCCTTTAGTATTGAAGGGATGAATGAAAAGGAGCAGTGGAACGAGGTGTATGACGGGACATCAATAGGACATAAACGGATCTGTCATTTTAACCCGGTTACTTTGAAGAAAATCAAGGTATCATTTACCAATACAAAAGCTAAGCCACAAATATCCAACTTTTCTGTTTACAACATTAAAGGGGTAAGCTTGGAGCCGGAAAAAAGGAAGGACAATAGTCGCTACTATAACTTTATAGCAAATAAAAAAGGAACAGACCAAAGCGATGAGCCAGGCATTGAAATCGGTAAATGGGACGACAAATTTTTTAGTAATGCCGAATGGAAAGAAATGAGTTTTGATTTAACAAAATATGTAACAATGGTAGGCCAATATGAAGTTACATTTTCAGCACATTGTAATAATAAAGGGCCGGGGCTTGAATTTAAAGATTGGGAGATGGAAATGTATGGTGTAAAGATGAAGAGTACAATTGAATTTCTTAACGAAAGTTCAACATTCAGGATTACCCGTTCACAACAGACGCTGGATGAGTTTCCAACTATATTAAGACTTAAAATAAAAAGTAAGTCTAAGAAAACATCAGGGAATATTACTATTAAAAGATTGACTTACTAACCAAATTCACAAACGAAGGCCACACAATTGTACATTCATGAAGCTCAATTAAAAATCAATTAAAAAATGGATAACCATGAAAAAAATAATCGTCATTATTTCAGTATTCATCCTGATTAGTTGCAATCAGGTGGCGCTTGAAGCTTGTTCACATATTGCAGCCGGTTGTACAGGAGCCGCTTTTAATGTGCTTTCCTTTTATGATGAGCCACTGGATGAATACGAACCGCTGGTAGCCCGGTTACAGGAAGCACGTCCATTCTTTGACCTGATGGCCAAATCGTTGGGGCGTTATGCACTTACTGGAATCCATACTTGGGAAAGACAATGTTTTTGCCCTTTCAAAAGATGAAATCAAAAACCTGCTTTCAGGCGGCGTTTATATGGATGCAGAAACATTGCAACAGTTGAATGAAATGGGTTTTGGCGAGTTGACCGGATTTGAAGTGATGGGATCGGAAAATAAAGACCGTATCGAAAAATTTTCCAATCATCCGCTGAACGGAGCCTTTGCCGGCAGAGAACGCGATAACAGACAATCATTTTGGAAATCAATTGCTTATACTCTCCGGAAAACCAACAAAAACGCACAAACACTTAGCGGCCTGATTGACTATGCTGGAAAGGAAGTTTCTGCCTGTACTGCTGGAATCTTTGAAAATAAACTGATATGGAATGTAGGGAAACCATCATTCAATCTTCAGGGACTGATAGTTCTTATCAAAAATTTGTAATACCGTTTGTCGATTCATGGCAGATGAGGCTTATCGTCAGCGAATAAGGCAATTTGACTTGCATATTAATTTTTGGCTCTAAACAGATGGGAAAGCGCAATTATCTTTGAATTTTCAATATGTTTTTTCATTAGTTCTTTTGCAAGCGCTATATCGCGACGGCACAGTGCATCTAATATTTCAACGTGTTCTTTGGTTGTTGATTCTTTCGTTTCTTTATGCATGAAACCTAAGCTTCGAAAACTTTGAATTAGCCGGAAAAGTTGGTTTAGCATGTCAATCAGTCTTTTTTTCCCTGTTGAATTTATAATATAAGAGTGAATATGCGCATCCAGGTCAGTATGAACCTGAATATCTTCATTATTGGCGTTTTCAATGAGTCTCTTTTTTAATTCGATCAGTTTTTGTACACTGAGAATTGGGGCGGAAATTTCCAGACATATTAATTCGAGGGACTTTCGAATTTCATAGATCTCTTCAATCTCATCAGCCGAAAAAGGTAAAACGATAGCTCCTTTGTTTGGAAATATCTGTATAAGGCCATCCTGCTCAAGCTGCTGGAGAACAGAGCGAACAGGGGTTCTGCTGATATTAAATTCTGCTGCAAGGGATTCTTCTTTCAGTCTGATACCGGCCGGATATTCTCCCAGGATTATTTTATTAAATAATGTCGAATATATATCAATCATAGAAGATATTTTATTTAAGCTATTCATAAATACAAAAATATGTAAAAAATTATGAGTTTATGTGTACAAATAAATATAAATAATTTAATATTACGTGCTATATTTGTATTATTGTATACAAAAACCAGTAAATATACCAACATATAAAACAAAACCTGATAAATCAGTATAACAACAGTCATCGTTTGAAGAAAAATTATTTGTAGAACATAATTTTTGGGAGTTCCACCTGGCAACTAAAAAACAAATTATTAACATGAAACGAACATGAGCAAAAGCTCACAAAAACGAATGAAAAATCATGTCTGTGAGTTCCATGGGAACGTTCATATTATCAACATATTAACTAAGCTATTTTCGAATGAAGATTAATGTAAAAAAAGTAGGTAAATGTTTTAGGGCGAGCATCTTAATGCCAATTTTGTTTATCCTGTTTGTGAGTCAGTTTGAAGCAAATGGTTTCCCGCTACCGAATGTACCGCCCAAAGGTATTGAGGTACACCAATGGGTTAAACAACATTTTGCCAAGGGTAAGATACCTCCGTTTTCATTTGTTTACGGAGGGAAAAGCTCGGAAAGTTTTATCAAAAACTGGCAGTATAGTGCTGAAAAGATAAAATCGACCGATCCGAATGTGGAAGAAGTGGTTTACACTTATTCGGATAAACAGAGTGGTCTTGTTGTAAAGTGCAATGTTACTCTTTTTAATGATTTCCAGGCTGTTGAGTGGGTTCTTAAATTGACAAACAATTCAGAAAGGAATTCGCCATTAATTGAAAAGGCAGCTGTTATAGACTATTCCTTTATCTCGAAAGGGAAAGGCAGCTTTATACTTCACCATGCCAAAGGAAGTGATGCGAAAATGAATGATTTTCAACCAATTGATGAGACTTTGCAGATAGGGAAAAATATCTACATGACCCCGGCTGGAGGACGTTCATCCGACAATACAGCTTTCCCTTTTTTCAACATAGAAATACCCGGTCAGCAGGGAATAATGGTGGCTTTGGGCTGGAGTGGGAAATGGTATTCGGATGTTTTACAGACAAACGGGAAAACATTTTCTTTAAAATCGGGGATGGAGAAATTTAAACTGGGATTGTTTCCAAAAGAAGAAATCCGTACCCCGAAAATCTGTCTGCTTTTCTGGAAAGGTGAAGACAGGATGATTGGGCACAATCTGTTTAGACAATTTGTTTTAAACCATCATACAAGTAAGATAGACGGGAAGCATGTGGAATTGCCATTTTCTACTTTTCTGGCCCGTGAAGGGCCACCTCCGTGTAACGAGCATACCTGTGCAACTGAATCCTTTACTATCGCAATGATTAACCGACATCAGCAATTTCATATTGTTCCTGAAGTCTTTTGGCTCGACGCGGGTTGGTATGCTTGTAACGGAGCCTGGTGGAAGGTTGGAAACTGGACCCCAAACATCGAAAATTTCCCCAATGGGTTAAAGCCGGTTACTGATGCGGCCCGTAAAGTGGGAGCCAAATTTCTTTTGTGGTTTGAACCTGAACGGGTTACAAAGAACACACAATTTGCAGATATAAATCCTGAGTGGATGCTTAACCTTCCAGGCAACGATAATGCCCTTTTTAATCTTGGTAATAACGAAGCTAGATTATGGCTAACCAATTATATTTCTAATTTTCTTAAAAAGGAAGGGATTGATTATTATAGACAGGATTTCAACATGAATCCTATGCCTTATTGGGAAGCAAATGATAAACCTGATCGAATTGGAATATCTGAAATCAGGCATATTGAAGGATTATACGCTTATTGGGACAGCTTGCTGGTTCGTTTCCCCCATCTTATTATTGATAATTGCGCAAGTGGCGGACGACGGATTGATTTGGAGACTATCTCGAGGAGTTCTCCGCTGTGGCGAACAGATTACCAATATGGAGAACCAGATGGCTCCCAAAACCATACCTATGGTCTGAATTTTTATCTTCCGCTTCATGGAACCGGTAATTTTAATATTACGCCGTATCATTTTCGGTCAAACATGAGCAGCTCAATGGTGATTAACTGGGATATAAATAGTAAGTTGCATTCAATGAAAGAATTACAGAAATATTTTCTGGATTTTAAACGTTTGCGTCCCTATTATTATGGTGATTACTATCCATTGACTGGTACCGAAACTATGTTGCAGGACAACGCATGGATCGCTTATCAACTGAACAGGCAAGTACAGGGAGACGGTATTATCATGGCTTTCCGAAGGAAAAATTGTGACGATAAATCCCTGACTGTAAAACTACGTGGAATAAGCCCCAAAGAAAACTATGAACTAACAGATGAAGATTCTCAGATAAAAATTTCGAAAACGGGTGAAGAATTGATGAAGGGCTTTACACTAAACCTGAATGATAAGCCTGGATCGCTTGTGATCATGTATAAAAAAACGCAGTAGTAAATTTAAATTAATTGAAAAAGAAATGATTGCTCTCTCCAAATATAAGAATAAGAAGAGCATTATACTTGAAAGTACAAAAATACGGGCAGAGTTTATTCCTGATCCCGGAGGTAAGCTAGCTTCTCTTATCAATAAAGAAACCGGTTACGAATATATGTTGCAGCGAAAAAACGAAAAATATCTTGACCAGCCTTTTGCGGGGGTATTTGTAGACGGGGAATGCAGTGGTTATGATGACATGTTCCCGACCATAGATACCTGCAAGTATCAAAACGAACCCTGGAAAGAGGTTGAAATGGCCGACCATGGAGAAGTTTGGTCATTGCCCTGGGACTATTCAATAGATAACCTCTCACTACACTTATCAGTGAAAGGGGTACGTTTCCCCTATAAACTTGAGAAGAATATTTATTTCAAAGAAGAAAATTTAATTCGAATCGACTACACTTTAACTAATAACAGTACTTCCGATTTCGAATTCCTTTGGGCAGGTCATCTAATGCTAAATATTGAGGAAGGGACAAAAGTACAAGTGCCGGATGATTGCAAGCAGGTTGTAACTATATTAACAAATGGGAAAGGAGCCTTTGGAGACCTTAACAATTGGCCACATTTTAAAGATCAGGATGGAAATACTTACAGGGCTGATATATGCAGATCGAAAGATATGCTTGGGTTTGAAAAATACTACTTTAATAACAAATTGAAAGATGGTTGGTGTAAACTCCAATACCCCGATCATAAAAATAAATTGAAAATATCGTTTCCGGTTGGTACCGTTCCGTATCTCGGAATTCTCATGAATGAAGGCGGGTGGGACGACCTTTATAATATTATCATTGAACCTTGTACGGTTTGCTATGACAGGCCTGATGTGGCAAAAAAATATGGTCAGGTAAGTAAAATTGAAGCTTCAGGAATATATGAATGGTACATAGAAATTATGATATAAACCTTAAACTAAAAAAATGTCAGAAAAGATGTATGGTAAAAAAGTTTTGGTTACCGGATCAGGAACCGGTATTGGCAGAGAGGTTGCTTTGGAATTTGCCCGGCAAGGCGCTACCGTAGTCCTGCATTATGCCCATAGTGCCGATGGGGCAGTATCGGCAGTGGAAGAAATCCGGTCGGCAGGAGGTAAAGCAACAGCAATAAAAGCAGATTTGGGTGATGTAAGCCAGGCTCAAAGACTCGCATTGGAAGCGATTGAATTTCTGGGGGGTATTGACGTGCTGGTCAATAATGCCGGTATCACCATGACCCTTGAATTTGAAAAGGTGACCCCTGAACAGTTTGATAGGTTGTATAGCGTAAATGTCAGGGGGCAGTTTTTTATAACGCAGTCAATATTGCCGGCAATGATTAAAAAGGGAAGAGGAGCGGTTATTAACCTTTCTTCCGTACATGGTATAAGTGCATGCAAAGGGCATTCAGTTTATGCCGGCACCAAAGGGGCCATCATTGCCTATTCACGTGAGCTTGCTGTTGAACTGGCCCCGCTGGGCATACGGGTTAATGTCATTGCCCCGGGGGCTGTGCCTGTTGAGAACCATTTCAAAGCAGCCGGGGACATGGATCTTAGCGGGCTTGGGAAACTGATCCCATGCGGCTTTGCCGGCACACCCCTTGATATTGCCAAGGTTGCCGTGTTTCTCGCCTCAGACGATGCACGGTATATTATTGGCCAAACAATAGTCGTAGACGGGGGTACCACTTCCTGGATGTCTTTCAGCGAAGGTTACAGTGAAATTGGCCTCCGCTTGGGGAAAGGGTATGTCCCGGGGCTATAAAGTAATAAACAAAAAAACATGAAATACCCATGAGACAATTTTCACACTAACCGAAAATGATTAAGTGGGTATTCCATCAGACCATTGAAAAACAAAATTTAAACTGATGAAAGGAAACATAAAACCGAAGGATTTTGATGGTAAGGTAGTGCTAGTGACTGGTGCCGGAAGCGGTATCGGAAAGGCAATTGCCAAAATGTTCGCTTTAGAAGGGGCATTTGTGATCGCCTGTGACATCGACCGGGTTAAGGTGAAAAATACAGAAGAAGAAATCATAAAATCAAACGGAAAGTCAATATCAAAAGATTTTGATGTTTCTGAAGAATTTCAGGTAATGGAATCCGTTGCGCAAGTTGTGAAGAAGTATGGAGCTGTTGATATTTTAATAAATGCTGCCGGCATTATTTTTTTAGGTAAGGTAGAGGATATTTCCTCAGAGCAATGGGATAGGGTTTTAGATGTAAACCTTAAAGGTACTTTTCTTATGTCCAAAGCAGTCATACCAGGCATGAAGGAACGCAATAAAGGCTGTATTATCAATATCACGGCAGCAGCTGCAAAGACCGGCGGGATGAATGTGGGAGGAAATTATGTGGCTTCCAAAGGGGGTATATCTTCCCTGACCATCCATTTGGCAAGACAGCTTGCCCCATTTGGAATCAGGGTAAATGGGATAAGTCCCGGCCCTGTAGACACGCCCATGCTGGGAAGTGGCAGCGAAGGTGGAGACTATAATAATGAAATGCGTGAAAATATTGTAAAATCTGTACCCCTTGGAATGGGATATCCGGAAGATATCGCTTACGGGGCGCTTTTTCTGGCTGATGAAAAGCGTGCAAGATATATCACAGGCGAGATACTGGATATTGACGGAGGCCTTTTTATGGATTGAAATGACAGTGTTAATATTACAAAACCGAATATGATATGAGCGATAAATTACCTGATAAAAAGAAGGGACAAATGGCTGATAATAACAGCCTCCTGAGAATCTATGAACAGATGTTGAGGATCAGGCTTTTTGAACAAAAAGCGCAGGAGCTTTATGTACAGGGACTGGTCACCGGCTCAATGCATATTTATACAGGTCAGGAAGCAATCGCAGCGACAGCAGGAGAACTGCTGCGCGAAACCGATACCATAACCAGCACCCACAGGGGACACGGGCATTGCATAGCTAAAGGTGGCCAAGCAGACAAGATGATGGCAGAACTCCTTGGAAGGAAGACCGGTTATTGCGGCGGCAAAGGGGGCAGTATGCATATGGCCGATTTTACCAGGGGTAATCTTGGTGCAAATGGTATGGTGGGCGGAGGGCTTGCCATATCAGTCGGTGCGGGGATAACAAATGCAATCATAAAAAAAAATGACAGTGTCACCATCTGCTTTTTCGGAGAAGGTGCAACAAATGAAGGCGTTTTTCACGAGTCACTTAACTTAGCTGCATTATGGAAGTTGCCGGTTATATTTCTTTGTGAAAATAATCTTTATCAGGTATTTACAAGCGTTGTGGAAAGTATGCCGGTAAAAGATGTAAGTATCAGGGCAATTTCTTACGGAATACCGGGAATTACCTGCGATGGGAATGATGTCCTTGAACTATATGATGTTTTGGATTCAGCAATTGAAAGGGCCAGAAATGGCCAGGGCCCTGTATTGATAGAAGCCAAAACGTATAGGTGGGAAGGTCACTACACAGGTGATGGCCATCACAGAGGTGGCTATAGAAGCATCGAAGAAATTGACCAATGGAAAGCTAAAGACCCCATCGCAAGGCTGGCAAAATATATCATTGAGAATACCATCGCCGACAGCGAATTTCTGGGAAAAATAGAGTTAGGCTTAAAGGATGAAATAGAAAAAGCTGCCCAGTTTGCAATACAAAGTCCATGGCCTGATAACGATGATCTTTATAAAGACGTTTTTTACGAAAAGGGGGAAGTAGAGAAATGACAGTAATTAAATATTCTCAGGCAATAAGGGATGCTATTGCGGAAGAAATGCGAATAGACCAAAATGTGTTCGTGATGGGTCAGGACGTAGAAACAATGGGTGGTGTTTTCGGTTGCACAAAAGGAATCCTTGAAGAGTTCGGACATGACCGGATCAGGAATACGCCGATTTCAGAAGCGGTTATTATCGGCGCAGGTGTCGGAGGCGCACTGACAGGTACCCGGATGCTGGTCGAGATGCAGTATGTTGATTTCATTCTCCACGCTATGGACCAGACAATTAACCAGGCAGCTAAAGTACGTTACATGACAGGCGGCAAAGCTATTGTTCCCCTGGTTATACGAGCCCAGCAAGGAAGCGGAAGAGGCAATGGGGCACAACATTCTCAGAACCTTGAAGCGTTGTTTTGCCATATGCCCGGATTAAAAGTAGTGATGCCTTCCACTCCTTATGACGCAAAAGGGTTATTAAAAACTGCTGTCAGGGATAATAATCCTATCCTGTTCTTTGAGCACAAGGTCCTCTACAACACAAAGGGTGAGGTGCCGGATACTGATTACACGATACCCTTTGGAAAAGCCGATATCAAACGCACTGGCAAAGATGTGACTGTGATCGCGACTTCCTGGATGGTACTCAGGGCGTTGGAAGCAGCGGACATTCTTGAGGAGCAGGGTATTGATGCGGAAATAATAGACCCGAGAACGCTGGTCCCACTGGATAAGGATACGATTATAAGTTCAGTTAAGAAAACGGGCAGGGCAGTAATTGTCCATGAAGCCCATGAGGTATGCGGCATCGGGGCGGAGATAGCATTTATCATCATGGAACTTGCGATTGACTGGCTCGATGCACCTGTAAAGCGGGTGACTTCTGCCCAGGCGCCTATACCGTACAGCAGTAAACTGGAGAAATTGACAATCCCTTCTGTGGATAGAATCGTGGATGCGGTAAAGGAGGTAATGTATATAAAATAGGAGCATGCTTAAAAAAATTATATGGACATTTTTGACATAGACAAACTCCCGTACTCCGAGTTTGGCAGTATAATCAAAAGAAAGGTCAGGCTTGTAATTTCTCCTGCAACAACAGGTGAAGGGAAGGTGGCTATTGTGCATGTAAATATTCCTCCAGGAGGTATTTCTGATGGACATTTACACCGTGAAAGTGATGAATATATTCTTTTTGATAATGATGGTGCCGTAATCCTGGACGGGAAGAGACATGAAGTTATTAAAGGAAGCCTTGTTCACGCAGTTAAAGGTGTAATGCATGAATGTATAAATACAAGTGACAATAAGGAACTTAATCTTACCTGTGTGTTTGTTCCTCCTTTTGAACCATACGGTTCTTATCCTGAACTTATAAAAAGAACAAGGGACTTTCTGAAGGATAAAGGCACAAATGAATAAGCGAATAACATAATAACTTAAATAAAAATGACAATTGCAGTAATAATGCCAAAGCAGGGCCAAACGGTGGAGACTTGCATTATAACCAAATGGTTTAAAAATAAAGGAGATAGTGTTTCTGTCGGTGATCTTTTGTTCTCCTACGAAACGGATAAGGCTGCTTTTGACTTTGAATCACCAGCCGATGGGATACTGCTGGATCAGTTTTTTGTGGAGGGTGCCGAAGTGCCTATTCTGACCAATGTTGCAGTGATAGGCGAAAGCGGGGAAGCGACAGCCTCTTTTAATCCTCATCAGACTGTTTCTGTAGCCTCTGATCCTCTTAATAGTCGACCTTCTGCAGAAATTAAGGATCTGAAAATCGTTCAGAATGCCCCTGATTCCAAAATCAGGATATCTCCCAAGGCAAAACGTATTGCCGGAGAGAATGGGCTTAATTACCATAATTTACACGGATCAGGGCCCGACGGCAGGATTATCACCAGAGATATTGAAAAAGTTTTATCTGATGCTGCTCCCAGTGCAAAAACTGTTCAAACAATGGGAGTTGAATACACTGAACAACCATTGAGCAATGTACGAAAACTTATTGCAAAGGCAATGTATGCCTCTTTGCAGAACTCCGCACAACTGACACATCACATGAGCGCTGATGTTCGCCGCCTTCTTGAGGTGAGACAAAAGATCAAAAACGAAATTTCAGCCGGTAAAAACCAACAGGATATCACCTTGAATGACATGGTTTGCTGGTGTGTGATAAGGGCGCTTGAGAAATTTCCAGACGCTAACAGCCATTTTCTTGATGACCGTATCAAAACTTTCCACAAGGTACACCTCGGTATTGCAGTTGATACACCCCGGGGATTGATGGTTCCTGCTGTAACAAATGCCAGCGACATGGATTTGGTGAAATTGTCAAAGGAACTGAAAGCCGTCGCAGCGGACTGCAGAAAAGGGAGTATCAGCCCTGAACTGCTTCAAAGCACAGCTGCCACTTTCACGATCTCAAATTTAGGGAACTATGGAGTTGAAATGTTCACCCCCATTATCAATCTTCCACAGGCTGGAATCCTGGGCGTATGTGCGATTATCAATCGTCCCGCCGACATGGGTAATAATATATTCGGTTTCGTCCCTTATATCGGATTATCCCTTACGTACGATCACAGGGCAATTGATGGGGGTCCGGCCACATTGTTTCTGAAAGAGATCAGGGAACAAATTGAGATTTTTAGTTACTGATGATAATTAAGCGTTGAAAAAAGAATAGGCTTAGAAGCTTAAAAATAAGGTTATTAAGGGATTTTGAGTAATTTTAAATAGGACGCAATAAAAATGAGAGTTGATTTAAAAAATAAGGTAGTAATTATCACAGGTGCAACATCCGGTATTGGACGTGGTATGGCGTTCATCTTTGCTGATAACGGGGCGACAGTGGTGATAAACGGTATAGATGAGGAGGGAGGAAACAAGGTTGTGGAGGAGATCAGGTCCACAGGAGGAAGGGCAATCTTTATTAAAGCCAATGTGGGCGATGCAAATGAAGCCCAGGCATTGGCAGACAAGACTATTGAAGAATTCGGAAAGATTGATATCCTTATTAACAATGCCGGAATAAATATTGGTTTGAAGGACCGGGGGCCAATCCATGAATTTCCTGATGACATGTGGAAAAAGATCATAAATGTTGATCTTGACGGCGTCTACTATTGCAGCAAAGCAGTACTTCCTAATATGATTAAAAATGGTTACGGAAAAATAATCAACATCAGTTCAATCGTAGGAGTGGTTCCAATGAGAAATCAATGTGCCTTCGCCGCCGCAAAAGCAGGAGTTATACACCTTACAAAAGCAATGGCAATTGAATTGGCCTCGTCTGGGGTAAATGTGAATGTTATATGTCCAGGTTCTATTCAAGGTCCCATAATGATAGAATCCGGAATGTACGCTGACAACAGGTTTGAAAGCATAATGTCGCATATTCCCATGAAAAAACCCGGAACACCCCAGGATATCGGATATGCAGCTCTTTATCTTGCGTCAGATCAGGCGAACTATGTAACCGGCGCTGTGCATATCGTTGACGGGGGCTGGACCTGCGGATTTGGAAGAGATTGGTAAAAATGAGATCTTATTCTGAAAATATTATTTAAATAATAAAGAGATATAATATGGGCAAAGGTAAAGTTATAAATTCATGGGAGGTAAAGTCTTTTGTTGTTGACAATACCTATTCTTCAAAGATGCTTATGGATAATATTGTTGCAGGAGGGAAGTCCATCCACATCAATGAAGGTACTTTAAAAGCAGGATGCAGTACACCAGGCGGAACACATAATGCAACAGAAATTTACTACACAGTAAAGGGTGAGGCAGTTCTTCATCTTGGGGACGAATTAATCGACCTCAAATCTGGCAGCTTGGTGTATATACCGGCAGGAGTTTTCCACGCACTTGATAATAAGAGCCAGGTTGAAGACTTTGTATTATTGACCTTCTGGGAAGATGCAAATGATAATGAACTATATCATGAACGAATAAAAGCGTGGGGGAAATCTTTTAAAACAATCAACGAAGATTAGCAAAATAAAAAAATGGAAATAATTATCGGATTAATTTTTGTCACACTTGCCGGGTTTGGCACAGGTGCAGCTGCCTGGCCCATGAAGATCATTAAAAATATTCACTTTGAACAATATGTGTTTTATAATATTCTTTTTGGCATTGTGATATATCCATGGATCATCGTTTTAATAAATGTTCCGGATCCCATTCTTTTAATTAAAACTGTTGGGTTTAAACCATTACTTATATCCAATCTGTTAACGATGGCCTGGGGTGTTGCAAATTTATTGTATATGATTTGCGTTATTAGAATAGGGGCAGCACTCACAGGAGCTATTTTGTCTGCACTTGGAATGTCAGTCGGAGTTATTGTCCCACTTGTGTTAAAAGGTAGCGGACTATTTATCAATGCTCCAAACCTGATTTCGGTACCAGGTATTATCATTCTAATTGGGTTATTTGTAATCATTGTTGGGGTGACATTGGTAAGTATTGCAGGATTTGGCCGGGAAAAGATATTAGGAAGTCAAAGTAAGCAGATAAAAAAAGAACAGGCATCAGGAAATTTCCGGCAAGGATTACTACTGGTAATAGTCGCTGGAATTCTCTCTTGCGGTCTGGGACTTGCATTTGTTTATAGTCAGGGACCAATTATTGAGGCTGTAAAGCAACAGGGAGTTGGTGAGATAACAGCAAATTTTACTGTTTGGGCATTGGTTAGTTTGGGGGGTGTTTTAATTAACCTCATGTATGCTGCCTTTATGATGACAAAGAAAAAGACATGGAATCTGCTTTTCGCCCGAAAGGATGAATTTTTATACGGAGCCATAATAGGTATTCAATTTATTGTTTCAATCATACTGATGGGCAGAGGAATGGTGTTACTGGGTATTCTTGGCGCATCTGTTGGTTATGGAATCCAACAGTCAATGCAGGTTGTTGGTAACCAGGTTGTAGGATTTGTGAGCGGAGAATGGAAAGGAGTAAAAGGCAAGCCAAGAAAGACAATGTATCTCGCGTTAGGCGTTATACTGATTGCCGTGATTATCCTCGCATATAGTAATACAACTGTGTAACAGATACTTATTTGAAATTTTAAATTAATAAAATGGTATTTTCAGAATTTGAAAAAAAGGTAGTTCTTATTACTGGAGCTGCAGGAGGCATTGGAAGAGCACTTTGTGATAAGTTTTCAGAATACAATGCAATTGTATATCAGACAGATATTACAAAGATTGACCATCCAAATTTTATTCAGGGAGACATCTCTGATCAGGAATTCATCAATTGTCTTGTTAATCAAATAATTGAGAAAGAAAGTAGAATTGACATCCTGGTCAACAATGCAGGGATTTGTCCAAGAACAGCCTTGTTAGACATCACTTATGATGAATGGAGAAAAGTAATGGATGTAAATTTGACTTCCGTATTTTATTTAAGTCAGGCTGTATTAAAGATAATGATCAAAAACAGATCCGGTACAATCGTTAATCTTGCTTCAGTGGCAGGACAGGTTGGTGGAATTACTGTTGGGGCCCATTACAGCGCCAGCAAGGCTGGCATAGAATGTCTCACAAAATCGTTTGCTAAAAGTGGAGCTCAATATGGAATCCGGGTTAATGCAGTTGCACCTGGAGTAATAGATACAGCAATTCACAAAGAATCAACGCCTGAGCAAATAGGACAATATATACAATCAATTCCATTGGGAAGAATGGGTACTCCCGAAGAAGTCGCAAATATTATTTTAGTATTGGCATCGGATTTAGCTTCTTATTTAACGGGGATTACAATTGGTATTAACGGGGGACAGAGAATGTAATGCTTATGATTATTCGATTGATTAACAAAATCTTAGAAAATATTTAAAATGATATTTTTTTCTGAAGGAGCAGCACATTTGACGATTGATAGAGATCGTATATCAGAGCTGATAGATACAATGCTGGAGAAGCTTGGAAATTTAGGCAGGGTATTGATCCTCCCCCCTGATTTCACCCGTTACCATTCGTATGCAGGCGAAATAACAGGCATGTTATATGATAAATTAAAGAACAGCTCCTATATCGAGATTATGCCAACTCTTGGTACTCATCTTCCACTTTCAGATTATGAATTAGACACGATGTATCTGGGAATACCACATGAAATTTTCAAAAGACATGATTGGAAGAATGACATCGTCAGAATTGGAACAATTCCCTCTGGGATTATTAAAGAAATTACAGAAGGACTAGTCGATTTTCCTGTTCATTGCGAGGTTAATAAAACTTTGGTTGAAGGCAGGTGGGATCAGATTATATCTGTTGGTCAATTGGTTCCGCATGAGCTGGTTGGAGTTGCGAACTTTAACAAAAACATATTTATAGGCGTTGGAGGGAAAGATATAATCGATAAAACCCACTTTATAGGGGCCCTGTATGGCCTGGAAAAATTGATGGGACATATTAGCTCGCCTGTGAGAAAAGTTTTGAATTATATGGGGGATAATTTTACAAATCAATTACCAATCTCATATATATTGACTGTTAGAGGTGTTGATGAGAATGAACAAATAGTTACTAGGGGAATATTTGCCGGAAATGATGAAGAATGCTATCTCCGGGGGGCTGCTTTATGTCAGGAAGTTAACATAAAATTACAAAAAAAAGAGTATAAAAAAGTAATAGCATACCTTGATCCGGACGAATTTAAGTCAACATGGGTTGGGAACAAAGCCATATTCAGAACCAGAATGGTTGTTGCCGATGGAGGTGAATTAATTATTCTTTGTCCCGGCATCAATACTTTTGGAGAAGATCCTGTAAATGATCAGATTATTCGAAAATATGGATATCAAACCACTGAAAAGTTGCTTAAATCAATAGGTGAAAATATTGATCTGGCCAATAATCTGACACCTGTTTCACATCTTATTATCAGCTCACCTGAAAAAAGATTTAAAGTAATCTACGGAGTGAAAAAAATATCACAAAAAGACATTGAATCAGTTAACTGCAATTTTGCCGATTATGATGAAATGGCAAAAAAATATAATCCATCTACCTTAAAAGAAGGAGAAAATATTTTGCCGGACGGAGAAGAAATTTTTTATGTATCAAACCCGGCTCAAGGTTTATGGGCTGAAATAAATAGATTTAAACAAAATGATTAATGGCCTTGAACATGTAGGATTAAGTGTTTCAAATCTGGATAGATCGATTGATTTTTATTGTAAAAATATACAATGTGAAGTAATTCGGATTATTGAAGCAAATACTAATCCTCTTTTGGGAAAAGTGGTTGGCATGCCTGGCTGTGTTGCCCGAATAGCGCATTTGAAGTCAGGGTCGAATATGCTTGAACTGTTTGAATACACTTCACCGAATGGGGAAAAAATACCGGAGGATTTTAAACAAGCTGATAATGGGTTTGTTCATGCCGGTTTTAGTTCTTCAGATGTTAGAAATGATTATTTGAAGTTAAAACAAGATGGTGTTGTTTTTATTAGCGAACCTGTAGAATTCAGAAAAGATGTCTGGATTTGTTATTTCTATGGACCGGATCGGGAAGTTTGCGAGTTGAGAGAGAGTTAAATTTGATAAATAAGAGAGGATTTATGAAAAAATTCGAAATGAATTATGATTTTAAAGGATACAAATGGGAAAGTGAAAATATAGATCTGAAATCGATAGACAAGATAAAATTTGCGCGTATTCTTTTTGATGTATTCGTGATCAATGAATTTGAAACAGAGTTACTAAAATTAAAAAATGATGATTGCATTTGGGGACCAGTTCATACCAGTATTGGACAAGAGGCAATAGCAGCTGCAAGTGTCGCAGCATTAAAAACTTCGGATAAATTTTTTGGTACACATCGTTCCCACCATCAGTTTTTATCAAAAGTACTACAATATTATGTACCTGAAACCTGGAATCCAGTCTTGGAAAAATTACCGAATGAAGCGGAAACAGTTGTTAGAAAAACTCTTGCAGAGATCATGGGGCTTGCCGATGGCTACTGCGGTGGGAGAGGGGGTTCCATGCACTTACGGGATAAAGAAGCAGGATTTTTGGGTTCAAATGCTATTGTTGCAGGAGGAATACCACTTGCAACAGGGGCTGCATTCATGGAAAAATATAGTAATTCAGGTAATGTAGTGGTCTGTTTTTTTGGGGATGGAGCCATCAATCAGGGGGCATTTCATGAAGCTTGTAATCTCGCCGGACTTTGGAAATTGCCGATCATTTTTTTCCTTGAAAACAATGAATATGCAGTTGCTACAAAAGTCGATAATTCGTGTGCTGTATCAGAATTATCCGTTCGTGCATCTTCCTATGGCATGGATGCGCACATTGTGGATGGTAATGACGCACTTGCAATATACCAGCTAATGAACTCTGTTAGCAATGATATCAGGAAAAACAGCCGACCTTGTTTTGTTGAAGCCAAATGCTATAGGCGCTTTCATCATGCAGGAGATCTGCCAGGCAGCGCTTTCAAATATAGGTCGAAAGAAGAAGAAGACAACTGGATGAAAAAGGAGGTTGTACTGAATTTACCTGCTAATCTGATAAAAAATGGTGTTTTTTCGAGGGCGGAAACTGAGCATGTAAAAGACATTGCATTCCAGGCAGTTAAGAATGCTGTCGATTATTATACTGAAGGTAGTGAAAAGAAAATAGTCAAAGCCGGAATGTTCCCACTCCCTGAATCTGCTTCGATTGGAGTTAAAAGCGATGGCAGTGAGTTCAAACACATAAAATTCAGTGAAAGAGAAAATTATGTTACTCTAAAAGAGCAAAAATATTCTGATGCTATCTCTTCTGCAACCGGCAGATGGCTTGAAAAAGATGAAGGGACAATTGTTTTGGGAGAAGAAGTTGCAAATTTTGGGGGAGGCGCTTACGGTGCAACCAAAGGATTACCGGATAAATATCCATCCAGGGTACTGAATACACCTATTTCTGAAGCTGGTTTCACAGGATTGGGCCTGGGAGCTGCAATGTCAGGTATGCGGCCGGTGATAGAAATAATGTTCCCTGATTTCTCATTGGTTGCAGCTGATCAAATTTTTAATCAGATAGGAAAGGCCCGTCATATGTATGGTAATACAACTGACATCCCTTTGGTATTAAGAATTCGCATAGCTGTCGGCTGCGGTTATGGTGGGCAGCATTCAATGGATCCTGTGGGATTATATGCGCTGTTTAGCGGTTGGCGCATTGTTGCTCCATCCAATGCGTTTGACTATATCGGCTTATTTAATACAGCTATGCAATCGAACGATCCTGTCGTTATTATTGAGCACCATCAGTTATATCCACTAAAATTTCCTGTTCCGGAAAATGAGCTTGATTATTTTATACCTTTTGGCAAAGCGAGGATAGTTTCAACAGGCAAAGATGCAACGCTGATAACATACGGAGTAATGGCCTATCGGTGTGAACAATTAATTTCGAATTTTATAGAAAAAGGAATTTCAGTCGAAATTATTGATTTACGTACCATTGATTTGCCCGGGCTGGATTTTGAGACTGTCGGCGAATCCCTGAAAAAAACCGGTGTGGCAATAGTAGTTGAAGAAGCTCCTGCAAACCATTCTATTGGATCAAAAATAGCTGCAGAACTCACAGAAAGGTACTTTGATTATCTGGATAGTCCTGTAATGCGTTTAACTTCTTTGGATGTTCCCAATTCAGTTTCCAAAGTGTTGGAAAAAGCAGCTATGATTGATGATGAAACCATTATTAGAAATACTGTCTTAGCTGCCAAACGACAATGGAAATAGAATTTTCAATTCAAAAAAAATATCAGCCAAAGACTTTTTTGGTACAATAAACAAAAAATATGAACGAATTAAAGACTTTCAAAAATTACATCAATGGACAATGGCTTGATGCCAGTACACTTGCTACTTTTGAACAAAGAAATCCTTCCATGTTATATGAAGTAACTGGATTATTTCCACTTTCATCAAAAGAAGATACCATTCTTGCAATTGAAGCAGCTCAATCTGCCTTTACAGAGTGGAAGACCCTTTCACCCTTTGTCAGGGCTAAATATCTCAAAAAAGTTCTTGCCTTGATGATCGAAAGAAGAGAAGATATCGCCGGAATCATTACCCTGGAAAACGGGAAAATAGTATCTGATTCGTTGGGTGAGATTGATTCAGCTATTGCTGAAATGGAATTTCAAATAAATGAAGGATTACGCTTGTTTGGAGAGACTGTTCCAGTTAGTATTGACGGTGTATTCGCATACACGGTCAAAGAACCGTTGGGGGTAGTAAGTGTCATTAGTCCCTGGAATTTTCCTTTTAACGTTCCGGTTCGAAAGATTATCCCGGCTTTAATGGCCGGTAATACCTGTGTTTTTAAACCTGCCAGTTTAACGCCTCAAACCGGTTATATGTTTACTAAATTATTTGATGATGGAGGTGCCCCTGCCGGTGTATTAAATATGATTACTGGCTCGGGTAGTGTCGTAGGCAATATCCTGGTTACAGACCCCAGAATAAAAGCAATTTCATTTACCGGATCGACAGAAGTGGGAATGGGCATCCATCAAAAGGCCGCTGTTAATGCCACTCGCACGCAACTTGAACTGGGAGGGAAAAATGCCACGGTTATTCTAGAAGATGCAGATATCGACTTGGCAGTAAAAGCTGTTACAAGGGCAGCATTTGCCTGTTCCGGACAATGGTGTACCTCAACAAGCCGGGCTATTGTAGTTAAAAAAGTAGCACAAGAGTTTACCGAGAAACTTGTTAAAGCGACAAACGCGATAATTGTTGGAGATGGTTTCGATCAGAAAGCAGGGATGGGCCCTGTTTGCGGTACCGACCAGTTTGAAAACATTAAGAAGTATATTGAAATTGGCAAAAAGGAGGGGGCAATCCTTTTAACAGGAGGGAATGTGGTTAAAAATAGTCATTTTAAGGAGGGTTGTTTTATTGAACCTACCATATTTGGCGGTGTGAAACCTGACATGAAAATAGCGCAGGAAGAAATTTTCGGACCCGTACTGTCAGTCATTACCGTTGAAAATCTTGAAGAAGCAATAAAAGTTTCCAACGACATAATATTTGGATTAAGCTCATCCATATTCACCAATAATCTTGAACATGCCATGACTTTTGTTAAACAAACAGAAGTGGGATTTACCCATGTGAATTTGATGACTTCGTTAAAAGAACCTCAACTTCCATTTGGTGGAATTAAAGAATCGGGTGTAGGTACGCCTGAAGCAGGAAAAACCGGTATTGAATTCTTTATAAAATACAAAACAGTTTACATGAAATATTCATAATTTTTCACTTCAGTTTAAGTCTTCATATAAATCGATAAACTAGAAACAGACCAAAACGGATGAAAATAAAGCATGCGAGTTACCTATTAAGAAACTAATTATTACAAAATGAAGCTAAAAAACAAAGTTGCAATTATTACAGGTTCAGCAAAAGGTATTGGTAAGGGATGTGCCCTCGTATTTGCTAAAGAAGGCGCAAAAGTCGTCATTGTGGATTTAGACGAGAAATCAGGTGAACAAACAGTCAAAGAGATATCAGAAAAAAATGGTACATCAATTTTTATTAAAACTGATCTAACGAAAGTAGCTGATGTTCAATCCATGATTTCAAGTGTTATCCGTACTTATGGTCAAATCGATATTATGTTCAATAATGCAGGATATCATATCTCAAAGAATGTCGAATTGACCTCAGAAGACGAATGGGATTTTATCATTAACACCAATTTAAAAAGTGTTTTTTTATGCTGCAAATATTCAATTCCATACCTCAGAAAAACCAAAGGTTGTATCATAAACATGAGTTCTATGGTAGGGCTGATCGGACAATCCAATGCAGGGGCATATTCTGCTTCTAAAGGTGGAATAGTAGCCATGACAAAAGGCATGTCATTAGATTTTGCAAAGGATGGAATAAGGGTAAATTGTATATGTCCGGGGTGGGTAAATACACCTTTGGTGGAAGATTGGTTCGGCCAGCAAAAGGATCCTCAAAAGGCAAAAGAATACATTTATAGTGTTCATCCTCTTAATCGGATTGCGTCTTCCGAAGAGATTGGGAATGCTGCTGCATTTTTAGCTTCATCCGAAGCATCATTTATTACAGGGGTTGCTTTGCCAGTTGATGGAGCGGTTAGTCTGGGTTATTAAATTCAAACTTAAAACAAAATGAGTTTATCCGAAAAAATAAAAGAGATAAAAGTCAAACAAGGCGAAATAGCTCTTTTTTATCTTGCACAAGCCGGATTCTGTATTAAATCAGCCGGCAATAAAATAATAGTTATCGACGCATACTTGTCTGATGCGGCAGAACGATTATTCGGTTTCAAAAGAATGATCCCTTCAGTGATAAAGCCTGAAGAAATTGACGCTGATTTCTTTCTTTCAACTCATTCACATGTTGATCATCTCGATCCGGATGCAATACCTGTAATTGCAAAGAATCCCAAAACATTCTTTGTAGGATCAATGGATTGCGAAGAATTGTATCAACAAAACAATATTTCAAAAACCAGCTATTGTGTTTTAAAATCAGATGAAGAATGGACGGGGAACGGAATAAAGATAAAAGCTATTTATGCTGATCATGGGGACTTGGCACCTACTGCTATAGGTATGTTGATTGATATTGAAGGAATTAAAATATATCATTCAGGGGATACATGTTTCGCACCTGATAAAATAAAAGCTTCATTAAATACAAGTGTTGATATCATGATAGCACCAATTAATGGTCAATACGGAAATCTTAATGCGTCTGAATCGTGCAAGCTTGCAAATCTATTAGCCCCCAAAGTCACAATTGCCAGCCATTTTTGGATGTTTATTGAACATGTAGGCGAAGGAGGAGTTGGAGATCCTTCAACTTTTTTAAAAGAATCGGAGCATCTCTCTCAAAATATTAGGGCGATGGTCATGGCCCCGGGAGAACTTTTTATCTATTCAAAATAAATCATAATGATAGATTACTCAATCATTGATACCCATTTACATCTTTGGGACACCAAAAAGTTCCGCTATCCATGGTTGGATGAAATTCCGGCCTTAAACAGAACATTTTCTTTGGACGACTACAACCGGGCCTGTGGGGATGTCAAAGTAGGGAAAATGGTTTTCATGCAATGTGAATGCCTTCCTTCACATTATATGCAAGAGGTCGGGTGGATAACAGAACTGTCCAAAACGGACGCCAGAATAAGTGGGATTGTATCTTGGGCGCCTTTGGAAAAAGGAGAAAGAGTCAGGCCGGAAATAGAATTGTTAAAAAAGAATAGTCTGGTTAAAGGTCTGCGCAGAATCATTCAGGGTGAACCGGATTTGGAATTTTGTCTTGGTTCTGACTTTGTTCAGGGTGTTAACTTGCTGTCCGAATATGATTTGACATTTGATATTTGTATATCCTATCTGCACAACAAAAATATTATAAAATTCATTGATCAATGTCCGGATGTTCGTATGATCCTGGATCACATCGGTAAACCAAATATTAAGGACAGGGTCATACATCCTTGGTTTGATGAAATAACTGAAATATCAAAATACCCTAATATTTATTGTAAATTATCAAGTCTGGCCACAGAAGCTGATCATTTGAACTGGACCATTGATGATATTCGTCCTTATGTTGATCATTTAGTTGAATGCTTTGGTTTTGAGCGTCTTGTATTTGCAACCGACTGGCCGGTTTCATCGCTGGCAGCTAGTATTCCAATGTGTGTAAATACATTGGTTACAATTCTTAAGGGATGTTCACAAGCAGAATTGGACAGGGTTTTTACCAGTAATGCTTTGGATTTTTATCATATCTGATCATTGGTTTACAATAGAAATGTCATTATTAATCTACTAACTATATAAACGCATGAATAACTTTATTTTGTCCATTTTCTTAATAATACTTGCAGGTTTTTTTCAGGGCACATTTGGGTTGGGTATGAAAAAGTTTACTCCTGCATGGGAATCCTATTGGTTGATTTTCTCAATTTTCGGTTTGACTGTTATTCCGTTCATCTGGGCAAGAATTCTGGTCCCGGATGTATTTGGGGCCATCAGTGTGTTATCAACCGGAACTATTTTTTACTCATTTTTATTTGGGGCAATGTGGGGGATAAGTGCAATATTATTTGGTTTGGCCATTAATTATGTTGGGGTATCTTTATCTTTCGGAATATGTATGAGTACAGGTGCATTAGTCGGTTCACTGTTGCCATTGTTTCAGATCGAAGATTTTAATAACAAACCATCCTTTCTGTATATTATTTTGGGTTTATTAATTATGACAATTGGAGTGATTGTCATAACTTATGCAGGAAATTTGCGAAATAAACTGCAAACTTCAGAGGATAGTGTAAAATCAGGTATAAAAAAGGGAATATTCTTTAAACTTGGAATCCTATTTTCAATAGCTGCCGGAATAGGTGCTGCACTGCAAAATGTTAGTTATACAAGCGCCGCACCTGCCATCAATGCAGCTGTTCTACAAGGGGTAAAACCGCAAAACGCTAGTTTAGTTGCCTGGATTGTTGTACTTTTCGGGGGATTTATTCCAAATTTTACCTATTCGATATATTTACTGACAAAAAATAAATCCTGGAATGTATTAATCACAAAAAAACCGGCAAGGATATATATTCTGGGTATAATTACTGCATTTTGTTGGTTTGCTGCATTGGGCGTTTATGGCCAAAGTGCAGCAATTATGGGCGAAATGGGTCCTGTAATTTGCTGGACAATGTTTTTTGCAGTTTCTCTTATTTTTAGCAGTTTCTGGGGCATCCGTGCAGGTGAATGGAAGGGCACAAAATTGGCTTATAAAGTGTTGATTTCCGGAAACATTATATTGATTATTTCGTGGATAATTCTTGGATATGCCAATACTTTACTGTAAAAGGTATTTACAGTAAAAAATGATCTGTTACGTATCTCGGGGGAGAATTTTGGTTATATTACGACCAACGATGAGTATGAAAACTACAAATAGCTGGTTGAGTTTAAATGGGGAGATCAAACATTTGCTCCAAGAGTGGGAAAAGCAAGGGACAGCGGTATCCTTTTACATTCTACTGGTGAATCATGCCATCGATATTCAACCTCAAAATTAATTCAAACAAAGATTTTTTTTCCACAGCATTTATTATACGCTTAGAGCCAAAGAGGAACATCGTCAATAGAAAAATAAATCAACTTAATCAACTCATTATCCAGTGCCTTCAGACAAATTTATTTTGCTTCCAAATGACTGATTTCGAAAGTATATTCCGAAAATATCATCATCAGCTTTTTCTATATACCCTAAAATTCATTGAGGATGAGAATGAAGCGCTTGATCTTGTTCAGGATATTTTTATTGCCGTATGGAAGAAGGGTATTTTTTTGGATAATGTGGAGCAGATCAAAGCTTATTTGTTTGTATCAGTTAAAAACAGCTGCCTCAATTACCTTAATCATCAGAAAGTTGTCAGTAAATTTAAACATTATGAGACCCAGCAACTAAAAGAAATGGAAGCTGCCTACTATGCTTCGGGTGAAATATCCTTAATCGAGCAGGAAGAGGTAAAACGCATTGAAGATGTTGTCGCTTCGATGCCTGATATTTACAAAGAAGTGATCGTTTTAAGTCGGTTTGAAGGACTAAAAAACAGTGAAATTGCCAAAAAGCTCAATATTCCGCTTCGTACTGTAGAAACCCGTATTTTCAGGGCGCTTCTCATCCTTAAAGAACAGCTCAAAAGCAGAGTCCTGTTGTACCCAATACCCTAACTAAAAAGGAGGCTAAGCAGGGCTGGAAGCTTTTGTTTGATGGCCTGAATCCATCCCAGTGGCGTAGTGCCAATAAAGCTGAATTCCAGTTATTTTCACATTTTCACATTTCCCAATTTTCACATTTATATTTACTTTCCCTCAATCCATTTGATAATCTTCTCTTCATCAGGAAGTTCCTTTGGAAAGGCAACATCTGCCAGCTGTCCATGTTCGTTGATCAGGAACTTTTGAAAATTCCATTGCACAGGGGCGTCAATGACTCCATTCTGCGCTTTGCTGGTCAACCAGGTATAAAGGGGGTCAATGTCAGCGCCTTTGACTGAAATCTTTGACATCATTGGGAAGGTGACGCCATAATTTTGGGTGCAGAAGGTCTTAATCTCCGCGTTGGTGCCGGGTTCCTGAGAGGCAAAATTATTGGCAGGAAAACCGATGATAACAAAATTTTTGTCTTTGTATTTTTCGTAAAGCTTCTCAAGCATTGCATATTGAGGTGTCAATCCGCATTTGGATGCCGTATTGACCACCATAATTTTCTTACCCTTCAGCGAGGATAAATCGAAATTTTGACCATCCAGCGTGGTGGCCTTGAAATTGTACAAAACCTTGTTTTGTGCAGACAAACCGGCTACTGAGAGTACCATGGCAAGTGCGATAATTATCTTTTTCATTTTTATCAAATTTTGAAATTGTAATAATATCAATTTATACGGTTAATCTGAAATGTTGTTTCCAATGCCCAATTTTTATATTGTCCCGCCATTCCGTCCGAAATTAACTTATCAGCAATTTTTTGCATGCTACCGCGGACGGCTGTTTAATCATCATTTCCAACCCGGGGTGTCGCTCCTTCGTCGCTTTACCCCGGGCTACAATACTATAACCGCTACGCGGTAGGATTCGAGAAGGATCCACATGGTGGTCAGGAAATTTTAGAATTGTGCAACTGCCAATTTTCACATTTTCACATTTTCCAATTTCCACATTATTTCCCCAATCAACTTCGCTCAGGGATCGGTGTTTGACTCGTCCCAGTCGTCCCCTCGTCTCATTTTCACATTTCCACATTTCCCAATTTCCCCTGGTTGATAACTTCTTCCTTCCTCCGGTTTGGAACATCCATTTTTCTCTTATTTTTGGAGTTCGTTAAGTGAAAAGATTGCATGGAACATTACATCGTATCAGCCCGCAAATATCGCCCCGATACCTTCACAACAGTGGTAGGTCAACCTTCCATTACCTCTACGCTGAAGAATGCAATCAGGAGCAACCACCTGGCCCATGCTTATCTGTTTTGCGGTCCGAGGGGAGTTGGAAAGACAACCTCTGCCCGGATTTTTGCCAAGACAATCAACTGTCTGAATCTGACTGCCGATACTGAGCCCTGCCAACAGTGTGAATCATGCATCTCTTTTGGTGAAAACCGTTCTTACAACATCCACGAGTTAGATGCTGCCTCCAACAATTCGGTAGAAGACATTCGTTCCCTGGTCGACAAAGTAAGGATACCTCCTCAAATTGGGAAGTACAGCGTCTACATCATCGATGAGGTCCACATGCTATCTTCCCAGGCCTTCAATGCGTTCCTTAAGACTCTGGAAGAACCGCCGGCGCATGCCATATTTATCCTTGCAACGACCGAGAAACAGAAAATCATCCCTACCATCCTCTCAAGGTGCCAGATCTATGATTTCAACCGGATCAGTATCTCTGATATTGAGAAACATCTGCTGGAGGTGGCCGGAAAAGAGAAGGTAACCATAGAGGCTGAAGCGCTGAACGTCATCGCACAGAAAGCCGATGGCGCAATGCGTGATGCGCTTTCTATCTTCGATCAGGTAGTAAGTTTTTGTGGCGACACTGTTACTTACCAGGATACGATTGCCAATCTTAACGTTCTCGACTACGATTACTACTTCAAATTGACTGAAGGATTTATCAAGGGGGATGTTTCCGGCAACCTGATGATATTTAATGAGATATTGTCAAAGGGATTTAATGCCCACCATTTTATTATTGGCTTGTCCCAGCATTTCCGTGATCTGCTGATCAGCCGCGACGCTGTAACGTTGCCATTGCTGGAAGTAGGAGGGGAGATCAAGGAGCGCTACAGAAAACAGGCATCACAATGCTCTGAGGATTTTTTAACCGCCGCACTGATCCTGGCTTCCGATTGCGACATACAGTACAAAAGCTCGTCTAACCAACGTTTTCTCGTTGAATTGGCCCTAATCAGAAGTGCGCAGCTCATTGAGCAATTAAAAAAAAAACAGTTGACGAATCAATAGCCTGTCTCTATTTATTGCCACTTTTTGATTCTCCGGGTGCACCTGTAACCCCGGCAAAAGAGGCTGTACTCCCTGTTAAATCAGTTGAACCGGTAAAATCTGTAGAAACAGATCCACTGGTAATAAATCCACAAAACGACAGGCTAACTGACAAGGAGCCACGAAACAGGAATAAGCATACCGAAAATCTCGCAACTCCATCTATTTCCGGCATGCTCAATGGCGGTAAACTATCAGGTGTATCAGAGCCTGCTGCAGATCGCCTGAAAGCCGGGACAAATCCCAAAGAGCAACCATATGATGCATCCCAACTCATTGAGGCATGGAAAAAATTTGCAGAAAGTGTTGATGCAGCTCAGCTTAGATCGGCCCTTTCTGTCAGGGAGCCTATATTCACCGAGGATTTTAATATTGTTTACAATCTGGATAATGAAGTTCAGCGTCAGCGAATTACATTGGATTTGAAACCCAAATTGTTGGCACATTTGCATGCTGCCCTGCACAATGAAAAGATAACCGTAGAATTCAATGTGACAGAAAACAAGGAGGAGATCCAGAACAGGCCATATACCAACCAGGAAAAATTCAATGTACTGTCGGCCAAGTATCCTTTACTTGGCAGTATGAAACAAAAATTTGGACTGGATTTTGAATAAGATGTCCATAATAGCGTTTTCGGAGATGTATACCTTGTTACTCAACCATTATTTTGTACTTTTAGCGCTCCAAAATAGATAGTAAGAATTACTCAAAATAGAATAGCAAATGCAGAAAATTAAAGTATTAAACCCTGTTGTAGAGCTTGATGGGGATGAGATGACCAGAATAATCTGGAAAATGATCAGAGAAAAGCTGATTCTTCCTTTCGTAGATGTTGACATCAAATATTTCGACCTCGGAATAGAACACAGGGATCAAACCGATGATCAGGTAACCATTGATGCAGCCAATGCCATCAAAAAATACAATGTCGGCATCAAATGTGCGACCATCACCCCGGATGAGGCACGTGTCAAAGAGTTTGGGCTTAAAAAAATGTGGAAGTCACCCAATGGAACCATTCGTAACATCCTGGATGGCACCATTTTTCGTGAGCCAATCGTTGTAGACAATGTGCCACGTCTTGTTCCCCAATGGACCGCTCCGATTATGATTGGCAGACATGCTTTTGGTGACCAGTACAGGGCTACTGATTTTGTTGTTGATCGACCGGGCAAATTGATGCTCACCTTCAAATCGGATGATGGCACCGTTAATGAGGTCCATGATGTTTATCATTATGATGGTCCGGGAGTGGCTTTGGCCATGTACAACACGGAAGAGTCTATCCGCGGATTTGCGCATAGTTGCTTCAAGATGGCTTTGACCAAAAAATGGCCACTCTACCTCTCCACAAAAAATACTATTTTGAAGAAGTACGACGGCTTTTTCAAAGATATCTTCGAAGAGATTTTTCTGAAAGATTACAAAAAAGATTTCGATGCAGCAGGTATCACCTATGAGCATCGTTTGATTGATGACATGGTGGCATCGGCATTGAAATGGAATGGCAATTTCATTTGGGCATGTAAAAACTATGATGGTGATGTTCAGTCAGATACTATTGCTCAAGGCTTTGGGTCTCTTGGCTTAATGACTTCCGTATTGCTAACGCCTGATGGAGGTACCATGGAAGCGGAAGCTGCTCATGGAACTGTAACACGCCACTACCGTGAATACCAAAAGGGCCGCCCAACCTCAACCAATCCGATCGCTTCCATTTTTGCCTGGACGCGCGGACTCGATTTCAGAGGGAAACTGGACGGAAATGAGCCTTTGCGTGATTTCGCAGCGCTGCTCGAAAAAGTTTGCATCGATACCGTAGAGTCGGGTAAGATGACAAAAGACCTTGCACTCTCCATATACGGCGCTAATCTAAGCAGCGACAATTACCTCACTACCGAGAAATTCATGGATGCATTGGTTGAAGAGCTTAACAAGAGGATGAATTGACCAATTTGTTGAACTACAATTTAAAATTTGAGCCATGTTAAAAAAGACGATAGAAAATGCACTAAATCAGCAAATTAATGCTGAGTTTCATTCCGCATATCTTTATTTATCCATGTCTTCATACCTCCAGTCGATAGGCATGGCCGGATGCGCAAACTGGATGAAGGTGCAATACCAGGAAGAGTTGGCACATGCTACCCATTTCTTTGACTACGTACTTGAACGCGGAGGACGCGTTGAATTGTCTCCGATTGGAGATGTTATCGTCAATTTTAAAAATGTGCTTGATGTCTTTGAAGAGACTTTGACACACGAAGTCCAGGTAACTGGTTTGATTAATAACTTGATGGATATCTGTATCAAAGAAAGTGACCATGCCTCCAAAAGTTTCTTGCAATGGTTTGTTGATGAGCAAGTTGAAGAGGAATCCAGTGTGGAACAGATACTCAATAACCTGAAACTGATCAATGGAGAAGGCCAGGGATTGTTGATGATGGATCGCGAAATGCAGACCAGGGTCTTTGTCAATCCATTTCCTGCCAAGGCATAAAAATCTTGATTAAGATCACTGGTCCCTGAGATTTCATTCGTTGCAACATTTCAATTACCTTTGTGGGTGCATTGAAAAAGAAATAATTTAGAAACACACCATACCATTGATATGTCTATTATTGGAAATTTTTTAAAAGGTCTATTGGGCAACAAATCAGACAGGGATATTAAGGAAGTTATGCCTGTCATTACCCTGATCAAAGAAGAATACAGTCGGATCACAGGGTTTAGCAATGATGAGTTGCGTGCTGAAACGGTGCGGATCAAAAAGATTGTAACTGATTACATCAAGGCTGAAGAGGATGAGATTGTTGCTTTAAAAGAACGTGCCGAGAGCGGTGAAATTCCTATTGAAGAGGGCGAGAAATTATACGATCAAGTTGATAAACTCGAAGAGATCATCACCAAAAAAATTGAAGAGGTACTCAAAACTATTCTTCCGATTGCCTTCGCGATCGTGAAAGATACGGCCCGCCGCTTTTTCGAAAATAGCGAAATCGTTGTATCTGTTTCAGATTTTGATCGTGAACTTGCTGCCACAAAGGATTTTGTAACCATTGACGGAGATAAGGCCATCTTCAAAAACAGCTGGATTGCCGGTGGAACCCTCCAGACCTGGAACATGGTCCACTACGATGTTCAGTTGATCGGAGGATATGTTTTGCATACAGGTAAAATCTCGGAGATGGCAACCGGTGAGGGAAAAACACTGGTGGCAACCCTTCCGGTATTTCTAAACGCGCTTGCCGGTCGTGGTGTTCACATTGTGACGGTCAACGACTACCTGGCCAAACGTGACTCGGAGTGGATGGGACCGATCTATGAGTTTCATGGTATTTCGGTAGACTGTATCGACAAGCACCAACCAAACTCTGTTGAACGTAGAAAAGCATACAATGCCGATATTACCTTTGGCACAAATAACGAATTTGGATTTGATTACCTCCGTGACAATATGGCAACTGAACCTGCCGATTTGGTGCAGCGCAAACACCATTATGCCATCGTGGATGAGGTCGACTCCGTATTGATCGATGATGCACGTACGCCTTTGATCATCTCCGGTCCGGTTCCTAAAGGTGAAAATCAGCTTTTTGATGTACTTAAATCTCCCATCGAACAGTTGGTGAAAACGCAAAGGGAGTTGGTGAACCAACTTCTGGTGGAAGCCAAGAAGAAAATTAACTCCAGTAACAGGGATGAGGCTGAAGAGGGTGCTATGGCGCTGCTTCGTGCTTACAAAGGGTTGCCCAAATACAAGCCAACCATCCGTTTTATGAGTGAGGAGGGAAACAAGGCCAAGATGTTAAAAGTAGAGAACTTCTACATGCAGGACAACAGCAAAAACATGCACATTGTCACTGATGACCTCTATTTTATCATCGAAGAGAAACAAAATTCCGTTGAGCTTACCGACAAAGGTATTGACATTCTTTCGCACAATAACTCGGATTCAAGCTTCTTTATTCTACCGGATGTAGGTGCAAATATTGCTGATATACAGAATGATAAAAATCTTTCGGATGCTGATAAAGTCGAAAGGAAGGATCTTTTGATGCAGGACTATGCCATCAAGTCTGAAAGGGTACACACCGTTAATCAATTGCTGAAGGCATACACCATGTTCGAAAAAGACATAGAATATGTGGTGATTGAAAACAAGGTTAAAATTGTAGACGAGCAGACAGGCCGTATCATGGAAGGGCGTCGCTATTCGGATGGATTGCACCAGGCGATAGAAGCCAAGGAAAAGGTCGTAGTAGAAGCTGCCACCCAGACCTTTGCTACCATCACGCTGCAAAACTACTTCAGAATGTACCACAAACTTGCCGGTATGACCGGTACCGCTGAGACAGAGGCGGGTGAGTTGTGGGATATCTACAAGTTGGAAGTGGTTGTGGTACCTACCAATCAGCCAATTTCGAGAAAAGATTACGAGGATCTGGTTTACAAGAGCAAAAATGAAAAATACAAGGCAATCATTGAAGAGATTGTACGTCTGAACAAGATTGGCCGACCGATGCTGGTAGGTACAACTTCTGTCGAAATTTCAGAGTTGCTTAGCAGGATGTTGCAAATGAGGGGCATCAAGCACCAGGTTTTGAATGCCAAATTGCACCAGCGTGAAGCTGATATCGTGGCCGAAGCGGGTAAACTTGGAACTGTCACCATTGCTACCAACATGGCAGGCCGTGGTACCGACATCAAATTGACACCTGAAACGCGTGCCCTTGGTGGTCTTGCTATCATTGGTACTGAGAGGCACGACTCCCGACGCGTCGACCGCCAGTTGCGTGGTCGTGCCGGTCGTCAGGGGGATCCGGGAACTTCACAATTTTTCGTTTCCCTGGAGGATGACCTGATGCGTCTATTCTCTTCCGATCGTATTGTCGGAATCATGGACCGTCTTGGATTGAAGGAGGGAGAGGTCATCCAGCACTCAATGATCTCCAAATCTATCGAACGTGCCCAGAAAAAAGTAGAGGAGAACAACTTTGGCATTCGTAAGCGTTTGCTGGAATACGACGACGTGATGAACTCCCAGCGTGAAGTCATATACAAGAAAAGACGTCATGCCCTCTTTGGAGAACGGATTGACGTAGATATTTTGAACATGATCTTCGACATGGGCGAACTGGTCAGTCAGGAACATCAGCCAAATGGCAAGGAAGGATTCGAAGATTTCCGCCTCGATCTGATCAAAGCGCTATCACTTGATTCTCCGGTGGATGAAGAGGAATTTTCCGAGATCAATGTCGACGAGCTTACAGACAAAATTTACCACGCTTCCATCGGGAATTTCACCAGAAAATCGCAGGCTATCTCTCGTCAGGCCTGGCCGGTCGTTAAAAATATTTATGAGACCAAGTCGCATATCTACAACAACATAGTTGTGCCTATTACTGATGGGCACCGCCTTTTTAACATCGTCACGAACCTTGAAAAGGCCTACAAAACGCAGGGTCTTGATCTGGTGAAATCGTACGAAAAACAGGTTATTCTCGCCACAATAGATGAGCATTGGAAAGAGAATCTCAGAGAACTGGACGAGTTGAGAACTTCGGTACAGAATGCCTCGTATGAACAAAAAGATCCGCTCCTTATCTACAAGCTGGAATCATTTAACCTGTTCAAGGCCATGATGGAGCAGATCAACAGGGGAGTGGTATCCACACTGATGAAAGGACAGATTCCGATCAGTGAGGCTGATGAGGTGAAAGAGGCCCCAATTGCCAGACGTGCGCATGATCGTTCACAATACCGTGAAGAGAAGATGGATGCATCAAATCATCCGGGAGAGCACCAGGAAGGGCATAAAGCGCCTCAGCCGATCCGACATGCACCAAAAGTCGGTCGAAATGAGCCTTGTCCATGCGGTAGTGGTAAGAAATTCAAAAATTGCCACGGACACGAATGAAATTAAAAATTCATGATAATGAGCACTTTATTGTCCATTCATTGGAATGTTAGTCCGGAACTTTTTAGTCTGGGACCTATCTCAGTCCGTTGGTACGGTTTGATGTTTGCAATGGGCTTTTTGATTGGCTATCAGATTATGTTCAAAATGTTCAAGTTTGAGTCATCCGATACCGATTGGCTGGATAAGTTATTTATTTACACTATTGTAGCAACAATCGTGGGTGCCCGGCTTGGTCATGTATTCTTCTATGGATGGAGTTATTACTCACAACATCTTCTCGAGATTGTTCTGCCGATTACAAAAGGTGAGACCGGCTATAAATTTGTAGGATATCAGGGTTTAGCCAGTCATGGGGGAGCTTTGGGTATCGTTTTAGCTATTTACTTCTATTCGAAGAAGGTGACCAAGCGATCGATGCTTTGGACGCTTGATCGCCTGATTATTCCGACAGCCCTGGTGGGAGCCATGATCCGTACCGGAAATCTAATGAACTCAGAGATCTACGGAGTTGCTACCAACCTGCCATGGGGATTTATTTTTGAACGTAACCACGAAGTTGTAGCCAAACATCCTACCCAGATTTATGAGGCGCTTGGTTATCTTATAGTTTTTGCCACTTCCTTGTGGATGTTCTTCAAAATCAAAGATCTGAAAGACCGCGAAGGATTTATCCTTGGTTATGGTTTTGCAGGAATTTTCCTGACCCGTTTTCTTGTTGAGTTTATCAAGGAAAACCAGGAGGCCTTTGAAGCCGGTATGGCACTGAATATGGGCCAAATTTTAAGTATACCATTTGTTTTGGCGGGTTGCTACTTAATGTACCGCGCCCTCAAGAACCCTCCGGTAAAATACAAGCGCTGAATTTGGATTCGTTGGATTTTGGGATTGTTGGATTATTTATTGGGTAGGGATAGTATTTGGCATTTTATTTTTTGGATGCCTCAATCTTTTTATTTCGAGGCTTCTTGCTCCAAAGTTGAGGAGTAGTCCCTTATCCAGTTTGTAAGCAACAAGGTAATTAAGACCTTGTGCTAAATGTACATCTTCCAGTACCTTTACTGCTTTGAGTTCTACCATCACTGTCGCTTCAACCAGAAAATCAACTCTCCTTGTTCCAATTTTGACATTATCATAGTAGAGTGGCATTGCTAATTCACGTTTAAAATTCAATTCTGCCTTCCTCAGTTCTATCACTAACGACCTTTGGTATATAACTTCCTGAAAACCATTCCCTAAGGCCGCATGAACCTTCATGGCGCATCCAATAATCTTGTAAGTTAGCTCATCTTCAATCTTTTCATTTTCCATCCTTGTAATAAAACTTCTAAGGTGAAACGGACTTGTCTATAAATATGTAAGTTACGGTTTTTAACGGACAATAACGAACCTAATCCTTACAATTACATTGTTGTTGGCTCCTTTAATATTATAAGTTAGCGACTATTTATAATCCAACAATCCCCAAATCCCCCTAATCCAAATACTCACAATTGGCACATAATCAACAATATATAAATCAACTGTTTATAATATCAACACTGTATATAATATATACACATCCTCTAATAGACTAAAATGCAACGTTATGCAACAAATTCAAATATTGACTGTTTAATTATTCAACACTTGTTGTGTATAAGATTCGAACAAGTGTTTTTTAAATGCCTTATTGACAAGTAAATACGATTTTTAAATTTTCATGGCACAGTTATTGAAATAGTCCTGTCGGATGTTCATTTCAATCAGAGAAAAGTAGCGGGAATTAATCATCACCTATAAATTCAGCCATGAAAACAATTTCATTATTAACCATCGGGTTGTCACTTTTGATCTCAAATCATGTGGCCTTTGCGTCAAGCAGGTCTGACAATCCCAATGTATATGCCACGGGACAATCCATGACGAATGCAGCAAAGATCTCCAGTTCTCCTGAATTGTACAATCTGGCGCAGAATTGGGTCAAGGATTACAATGCAGCCAATCCATCTTCCATGATCTCTGTGGAACAGACCATTGCCGGGAAAGTAGAGACAACCGAAAATTTGTTTTTGGTTTCAGATGAAAATACACTGGCGCTATCCAATCCTTCGAATTGGAAAATGGTGGTTGGCAGGGATATTGTCGTCCCCATTACTTCTGCAAAGAATCCGATGCTCAATCAGTTGAATCAGATTGGAATATCTGCCGAGAAATTTGCCTTGCTTTTTAAGGGTACTGAACCTAAAAATTGGTCAGCTTGCGTTCCAAACGGTCAGAATGTTCCTGTACAAATCTATGTGCCTGACAAGCAAAATCTGCTGAAAAGCCTTGAAGCCTTTACCAAATCATCCATGGCTACTGCCAATATAAAGAGATTGAGTTCAGCTGAAGAACTCATCTCTGCCGTTCAGAATGATCCGTTTTCAATTGGCTTCTGTAAGTTGAGTGACTTAGGAACCATGAATATTTATGAAGGAACGGAAAAGGTCAGACTTCTGCCGATCGACAAAAACGGCAATGGACGTCTGGACAATTTTGAAAATATCTATGGTAGCCTTAACGAATTTACCCATGGCGTTTGGATCGGCAAATATCCAAATGCATTGTGTGACAATATATATGCCGTTTCAATTACAAAACCTACGCAAAAGAGTGAATTGGCTTTCCTTTCATGGATCCTAAATGACGGACAGAAATTATTGAATTCAAACGGATATTGCGATTTGACAAGCAGTGAGAAGGAATCAAGTTTGGCTTCATTGCTGGGTGGAAGGACAGATAATCCCAATTTTTCTCAAATTGTTACCTCTCCAAAATCCTGGCCGGTAGTTCTGACAATCGCCGGATTGGTTGGATTATTCCTGGTTATCTTTTTCTATAGTAAAAGCAGCGCAGGTTCAACCCCGGTTGATCCGCATATCCAGCTTGGACCACTGATGATCGAAAAGGTTATGGATGTTCCCAAGGGCCTGTACTTTGACAAAACCCACACCTGGGCCTTCATGGAACAGGACGGAAATGTCAGAGTTGGTATAGACGATTTTCTCCAGCACATAACCGGAAAGCTCACCAAGATCAAAATGAAGGAAGCAGGCGAAAAAGTGCGGAAAGGCGAAACAATCATGACGATCATTCAGGAAGGTAAGCAATTGAATATCTATGCCCCTATTTCCGGAACAATTTTGGAACATAACGAATCTCTGCTTACAGACACGGGTATTATCAACGCTTCACCTTTCTTCAAAGGGTGGGTCTACCAGATCGAACCAAAAAATTGGTTGAGAGAGGTTCAGTTCATGTTTATGGGGGATAAATATGCCGAGTGGCTCAAAGATGAATTTGCCAGACTCAAGGATTTCATTGCGGTAGCTGTTCGGAGCAATAACCTGGTTTACGCACATGTTGTGCTTCAGGATGGGGGAGAGATAACCGACAATGTACTTGCTGATATGGATCCAAAAGTTTGGGAAGATTTTCAGACACAATTTATTGATTCTTCCAGGTAACAAGTATGCAACTCTTTTACTAACAGCAGACTAAAATAAATAGTATGAATTTTGATCAACAACTATGTCACTTCCAAGGGCGAAGTCTTTGTCAAGATGAGGGACTCACCAGCCTG
This sequence comes from uncultured Tangfeifania sp., assembly GCA_964358545.1. Lineage (GTDB taxonomy): Bacteria > Bacteroidota > Bacteroidia > Bacteroidales > Prolixibacteraceae > CAINVV01. Next base: position 53,511 of record CAYHQN010000007.1, read on the forward strand.
GGTGGAAGAGGAACATTAGAAGGAAATGATAAAGTCACACTTACAAATATTATAAACTTTAAAAAACAACACCATGGACGGATTTACTTACCACAACATCTTTGATACGAAGGGGATAGAGTATCTGGCGATTATCGCCTTTTTCGCCATCCTGATCCCTTTCTGGATTGTACTGAACAGACAGGTCAGGATGACCAAACAACTACAGAAAAAACTGGGAACATTGACTTCCAGTATGTTAAAAATTCCGCAAGGCATTTTCTTTAGCAAAAATCACATGTGGACACATCTTGACAGCAAAGGGATTGCCAAAGTCGGAGTTGACGATCTGTTGCTGCACCTAACGGGTGAAGTTAAATTTAGTAAACTCAGGAAACCGGGCGAAATTGTAAAAAGGGAGGATCTGCTGGCCGTGATCAAACACAATGGCAAAAAACTAAAAATCGTTTCGCCCATCTCCGGAGAAATCATATCGGCCAATACAGTGCTTCATCAGAACCCTGAAATACTCAATGAAGATCCATACCAAAAAGGGTGGATGTACAAAATCAAGCCATCCAGATGGATCGCTGAAACCAGTACCTTCTATATCGCGGAGGAAGCAACCGGATGGTCGGTTAAAGAGCTGGAGAGATTCAAGGATTTTCTTGCAACCTCGGTGGAAAGATATACTCCGGAACCTTCCAGCATCATCCTGCAAGACGGCGGTGAATTGATTGATCAGCCGCTTTCGGAACTTTCGGAAGAAGTTTGGCAGGATTTCCAACATAGTTTTCTGGGTTTAAAACCAAAATATCCACACTTTCGCGGATTGGAGGAAAATAAATACGGACCCGAGTATTTTCAATAGATGCCCATTGCTTGTTAAATCAATGTAAGTTTTTGTTTCATAGATTTTTAGCGATAGAAGCGATGTGCACGTCACATCACTTCATTTTAAGGGGCATTAATTCAATCCACTCTTTAGAATGCAAACAAATACGCAAGAAAATTGAATATTGGAACCAATTTTTAAATTTTTGAGATTAACTTAGCATTCAGTAACACCATATCCTTCAAGCACTTTAGTCACTTTTGAATTTGTTGGCACTTTGGTTTCTTTCTCACAAATGATTAGTGACTGATTGATTGAGTTAACTTTCATTGCCACAATGAGTTGGATACATAAATTATCAGAATGTAACAAAGTTGGGGCTCCCATCTTAAACAGCTATGTAAAATTTCGTTCCTCCATTTATGGCAGGGTGGTGGTAATAATTACGGTCTCCTCCTTTTTTCTCTTTTTGTCGTTTGGTGTTATCTTCCGGTCTGTCAATGAGAATTACATGAAATCTGTCATACGGGAGAGTGGTAACAACATCGGATTTCTGGTGGAAGGTGCCTTGTACCGTTCGATGCTCGAAAATGACAGAACAGCTCTTCAAGGTACGCTGGATATCATCAATACCATGTCGGGGATCGATGATGTAAACATGTACGACAACAAAAATAACCTGATCTATTCCTCTATAGCAAACGATACTACCAACCACAGTGATCCGGACTGTATCTCCTGTCACAAAAATTTTGCAACCATGTTCTCATCCACTGAGAAATCCTACAAGATTATCGGGATCGACAGTGAATGCAGCATGAACCACAACAACAACAATTGCAGGCATCTTTTAATAAAATCACCGATTCGCAATGACAAATCGTGTTACACAAGTGCCTGTCATGCCCACAGTGAGAACGACAAAGTTCTTGGTTCGCTGATTATTAAAATTCCACTTGCAGGTTTGGACGCTGCTTTGCAGAAATCCACTACCGATTATTTTTTTCTCGCTGCACTGCTGACTTTTTTGTTAATCCTCTTTTTAATATTTTTTACCAGAAAGAAAATTAAAAATCCGTTGAATGCCATCATCAAAGCCAGTTTGGCTGTGGCAGGTGGTGACAGAAGCACCAGGCTCGAAGTAAAACCACACCAGTTGTCAGATATGAGAATGGTGTCGGTTGCCTTCAATGAGATGCTCGACAACCTGCAGACAGCCACCAATGAGTTGCAGAACTGGTCCCAACAGCTCGAATACAAGGTGCAGAAGAAATCTGAGGAGCTTGGACAGGCACAAAATGAACTGATCAATGTCGAAAGGATCGCCTCGCTGGGTAAATTGTCACTTTCTGTGGCGCACGAAATCAACAATCCGCTTTCCGGAATATTGATTTATGCCAAATTGGTGTACAAACAGCTTGGGAACCAGGATATTGATCCTGCTAAAAAGGAATTGATGCTAAAACATCTGAAACTCATTGAAAATGAGACCAAAAGATGTGGTGATATCGTCAAGGGGTTACTGGATTTTTCGAGGAAAAACCAGGATGGGTTCGAACAGAAACACCTTCATGAAATATTGACGGAAACCTTTGAGTTGATGTCTCATCCGATGAAGATTGCCAATGTACATTTCATTTCCGATTTTTCAGCGAAACCGGATCTGATCTATTGCAGTCCAAACCAGATCAAACAGGCTTGTATCGGAATTTTGGTCAATGCATCGGAAGCTGTTTCAGAGAACGGAGAAGTTCTGTTTAGAACCATGAATCCGGATGCAGATCATATCCGCATTGAAATATCCGACAATGGAGTGGGAATCAATGAGGAGGATATCCCTCATATCTTTGAACCTTTCTTCTCTACAAAGGAGAATGCCAGCGGTATAGGTCTTGGACTGGCAATCGTTCATGGAATTATACAGAATCACAAAGGAAAAGCAGATGTAAAATCAGAAAGAGGAAAAGGGACCACAATTTCACTGACCCTTCCTCTTATCAGGAATTAATGAGTATATAGTATGGCCAAAAAAATTTCAATTTTAATTGTTGACGATGAAGAATCTGTCAGGGATTCGTTGTACAACTGGTTCATTGAAGATGGATATTATGTCGAATGTGCAGAAAATGCGAAAAAAGCCCTCACAATTCTTCAGTCTGACAGCTTTGACATCATTCTGGCAGATATCAAAATGCCCGGTATGGATGGCTTGGAAATGTTGAAGCGCATCAAATCTTTAAAGAGTGACGCCATTGTCATTATCATGACCGCCTTTGCTACCGTCGATACTGCTGTTCAGGCCTTGAAGGACGGTGCGTTTGATTATGTGACAAAGCCGTTCGATCCTGATGATCTTTCTCACTTGATCAGGAATGCCTCCAAGCAGATATCCCTGATTGAAGAGAATGAGATTTTGAAAGACAAAGTCGTTTCGCTCGAAAATGTGGAAGATATGGTTGGCCACAGCGAAGCTATGCAAGAGGTATTCAGGCAAATTGAGAGTGTGGCACAATCGACTGCCCCGGTGATCATCACCGGCGAGAGTGGTACTGGCAAAGAGCTTGTCGCCAAAGCCATTCACGCCAATTCACCGCGCAAATTCTTTCCAATGGTAAGCGTGCATTGCGGTGCGCTGACCGAAAGCCTTTTGGAAAGCGAACTGTTCGGACACGAAAAGGGAGCCTTTACGGGCGCCGTCTACAACAGGAAAGGCCGGTTCGAGATGGCCGACAGCGGTACAATTTTCCTGGATGAAATTGCCACCATCTCTCCAAAGATGCAGGTAGAGCTTTTGCGTGTACTGGAGACTAAAAGCTTTGTTCGTGTCGGTGGAAACAAGGAGATCAACTCCGATTTCAGGGTACTGTGTGCCACCAACAGGGATTTGAAAGGGCTGGTTGAGAAAGGCTTGTTCCGTGAAGATCTTTTTTATCGGCTCAATGTTGTCAACATCAATGTACCTCCCTTGCGCGAAAGGGTAGAGGACATTCCTTTGCTGATCGAATATTTTATTCAGAAATATTGTAGCTCGATGAACAGACCCATCATCCCCATTGAGCCAGCGGCCTTGCAGCGCATGGAATCATATGCCTATCCCGGTAATATCCGTGAACTTGAAAACATGGTTGAACGCGCCATTGTCGTCGGAAACGGGAAGAAGATCATGCTCCGCGACCTGCCATTGATGAAGGAGCGGAGCCTTCCAACCTTTGAGAGTCTTGATGATCTTGGCAAAAAGCACATTCTTCAGATACTCAACAAATACAGCTGGAACATCACTGTTTCGGCAAAAGCGCTTAAACTTGACAGGGTTACGCTGTACAACAAGATTAAGAAATACGGTCTGACGCCGCCTAAATGAAGCTGGAAAAAATCAAATTGATCTCCTTTGGGTATTTTGAGAAGGGTCTTCTTGATAAGGTGGTAAAAGATGTGGAACACGAATTTCAGCTTCCCGTCAAAACTAATGAGGGCCATTTGGATCTAAGTATCTTTTATGATCCGGCCCGGCGGCAGTATGATGGATTCAGGCTACTGAAAGAGATCGATTCTGGTTTCGCCAAAGAGACAAACAAAACCCTGGGACTTTTCAATGTTGATCTCTATATTCCCATATTAACCTACATATTTGGACAGGCATATTTGAACGGACGAGCCGGAATCGCTTCGATCTACAGATTGAGGAACGAACGGTATGGTATCTTCAAAGACGAGAAAATCCTGGTGAACCGATTTCGAAAAGAGGTCATTCACGAGCTGGGCCATACCTTTGGATTGATACACTGTTATGATCCTTCCTGTGTGATGAGGTCGAGTACTTATGTCGAAGATATGGACCAGAAGGATCATCAATTATGCCGCCAATGCAAAGAGAAACTTTCCATCCACATCTGAAAGGTTTCCAAAACCTTTCAGGTGTAATCGCAGAATCAGGGCATTCTGTTCAACCCCTCCCATCTGACTTTCCAGCTCCCATCTTTGGGAATCCCCGGATTCTCTGTTTCACAGCCGTCGTATCCGGCGCACATCATGGCTACTGCAGCCAGAATTCCGCCGTTTCCCGGTAGGTAAAGTCTCAGCCTTTTATCCTGGTAATTGTGTCCGTTGGCCAGATAGGTATTGGTAGGGATACTCATAAACAGCGCATCGATGGCCTTGTCGGGACGTCCCAAACGGGTCGCCGTCATCGCTACCAGCGGAAAATCCCAGCCCCAGGTCTTTTTCCAGTTCCAGTGGTCCCAGACGTAATCAAAAGTACTGTTCATGGTCTTTTTATTGACCACCCTCGACTCGGGCATGAATCCCAGCGCACCCAATACGGCAGGATGGTCAGAGTGTAAAGGCAGATTGGTATATGAATCCGGAGCGCTCTCAGCCGAAAGGTAAAGGCCATTCTTTTGTGCCAGAACAGCCAGCTTTTCGATGATCTCGTCCCATTGACGGTTGCGGCTCATGCCCAACCGGACCCGCCACTGTTGCGCAACACTCAATCCCCAGTGCCAGTATGCCAGTTCAAAAGGGGAATTGTAGGTTGCCTCGGGGCTTAACGATTCCTGGGCAGGAATGATTCCAACCAAATTGTAGCGGTTCTTATCAGGATCCCAGGTGGCAAACGAGGCCATAAAATCGGCAGTCTGAAAAACAAGTTCCTTGTATTTTTCCAGCATATCGTTGGTGTGGTAGTTCCGGTAACAGAGCTCTGCAAAATAGATGATGTGCGGTTGTTGCCAGATGAGAAATGAACCAACCGATGAGGGTGCCTCAGTGCCTGTTGTATCTGTCATTTTCATCCATCTGGCGCCTTTATACCCTTGCCTCTGAGCGATTTTTTGGGCCATGGGCAATACGTCCCTGTACCAACCGAGGCTCTTTTCCAGCAAATCGATCCGGTTCCAGAGGGCAAAATGGGCCGCATGCCACCAATGCATCTCAAGGTGAAATTTTCCGTACCAGCTGTTGTAGGTCAGTCCGGTTTCCTGCGGCGGAACGCTTCCCGCACACTGAATGGCCATCAGGTATTGCGAAAGGACGACCCTGCGCTCCAGTTCGGTCGCCCTTGGATCGCTGCTGCCTGAAAAATCAATGGCACCTCCACGATTCCAGAAGTAACTCCATTTTGCCTCATTTGCGCGAGTCGTTTGAACAAAATCGGCCAGTTGAAGTGATCTCTTTTCTTTGGAAAAAAGGCAGCTGATTTCAATGCTTTGACCTTTTGGAGATAGCTCAAAGTGATGTGCCTGCTTCTCTTCCATCCTGGCTGAACCTTTCCAGTCGACTTTTGTACAATAGCTGGTTGAATCCAACCGACGTTCGAAAATAATTGAATTTTCGTTAACTGTGATGGGAGTGGTTTTGTGCTTGTCCGGACTTTTCCAGTCGCAGCCACTATCCATGTGATTCCCGCTAGGGTAGGGGAAATCAAATTTTATCTTCAATCTTCCGGCATCGATCAGTGGAGAGGTGATTTTGGAGGAGAGCATGTCAAGATCCGGATGGCAGATGGTGGTCACCTCTACCGGAATACCTTCAATCTTGAAAGTGCTGTGAATCTCCCCTTTCCAGAGGTTGAGCTCCTCTTTGAGATCAGTTATGTCCGTGATGGCGATGGCTGAACCATCTCTCTTTTTGATTCCCAAGCCGATGATTCCCAGGTGCAAACGGTGCGCATTGGCCCTAAAATAGTTGCCGGCTTCCACCCCCCGTTGTGGACTCTTCAACTGAACAGAATAGGACTCCGGCCTACCGTGAAAATTGTAATCTTTCAGGCTCTCTTCGGGTTTAAAATTGCGGGTATTGGGGAAATCATGCCATCCCCACTGTGATTGCGTACCAAGAGGAATGCCTCCTTCATAGACGCCAGGAAAGGTCTGCAGTCCGGTAGCATCTGCGGTGAAAGCGAAATTGCCATTGCCTACCGTTAGGGATGCAAGGGTATCAACCTTCTCAAATTTGACATTGTGCCTGTTTACCAACGCTTTCCTGTCGATGTTACCATGAAAGTTCGTTTTGAAAGAGACGTTCTTCTTTAAATATTTGATGAAAGGCAATTTTTGATTTTTGATCTCCTGAACAGCGAGTTCCGCAACTTTGAAGGCACCCAAAGGATTGAGGTGGGTATTGTCGGTACGACCATAAGGGTCCTGTTTGCTCACCCCCGGTTCAAAGAGCATGTACAGCGCTTTTGACCCTTCAACTCCCATTTCGTTGATGAGTTTTTCTGTGGATACATTGAGGTCTATGACAGGAACCTCTAACTCTTTTCCAACCTCTCTGGTCACTGCAGGATATTCACCAAGTGTATTGGTTGCTTTTCCATCCGCATCAAACGACCGCCTCACGATGGAGGTGAACAAGATTGGGTTTGCCCCTTTTTCGCGGCTTTCCCCGATATATCTGACCAGGTTTTCGCGATAAGTGGTATGCGGATCCGTTTTACGTGCAACATCGGGTTTGGAATCGTTATGACCGAATTGGATAAAAACATAATCGCCTTTTTGTACCACATCCAAAACAGCCTGCCACAACCCCTCATCGCGAAAGCTTTTAGAACTTCTTCCGTTTTTTGCACGATTGTCTATGACAAGTTGGTTTTCATCGAAAAATGCAGGAAGTACCTGACACCAGCCCCGTTCTGGATTGCTCCTTGTCGTATCCTTGTTGGCCATGGTGGAATCACCGATGGTGAAGATGGTGATCTTCTTCTTTGCAGGTGAAAATGAGGTAAGTGTTGCAAAAAGTAGAATTAGGGAAAGAAATCTAATTTTTAACATATGGTTAGTGTGTAAAATATCTTTGTTTGACGTCTAATTTACCCATTTTCAATTGTTTCACCATTCCGTCCGAAACAAACCATGAACATCTTTAGTTATGCTACCGCGGACATCCGGCCATACCTTGTGGGCACCACCTCTGTGCAACTCTGTGTTCCTCCGTGCAACTCTGTGTAATTTTTCCTCGTTTAGAACTCCGACGTAAAATGAAATTTGATCTTCGGGAAATCCCTTTGCGCCATGTCCAGAATAAAAGTTGAGTCTGCCAAAAACACATCCCTGCCTTGCTTGTCGGTTGCCATTTTGTTATATTTCCGTTTCTTGAAATCATCCAAAACTGCTTTGTCTTCACTCTCGATCCAACAGGCTTTGTAGAGTGAGATGGACTCCCAGCGACATTTGGCGTTGTACTCATGTTCCAACCGGTATTCGATAACCTCGAACTGCAGTGCCCCTACGGTTCCGATGATCTTGCGCCCGTTGAGCTGACTGATAAACAATTGTGCTACACCTTCATCCATTAACTGATCTACCCCTTTGGCCAATTGCTTGGATCGCATGGGATCAGCATTTTCAATGTAACGGAAAATCTCAGGGGAAAAAGATGGAATTCCTTTGTAATGGAGGATTTCACCCTCGGTTATTGTGTCACCAATGACAAAATTTCCGGTATCGGGCAGACCAATGATATCGCCCGGAAAGGCATACTCAATCACCTCTTTTTTATCGGCCATAAAGGCTGTTGGACTGGAATATTTAAAGGTCTTTGCCAGACGGATGTGCCTGTAATTTTTGTTGCGTTCGAACATTCCCGAACAGATTTTGACGAAAGCGATCCTGCTACGGTGGTTTGGATCTATGTTCGCATGAATTTTGAAGACAAATCCGGTAAATGTCTCTTCCATAGGATCAACCAATCTCTCTTCGGATTTCTTTGGTCGGGGAGAGGGTGCGAGTTTGACAAATGTATCCAGAAGTTCCCTTACGCCAAAATTGTACAGGGCGCTTCCAAAAAAAACAGGGGCCAATTCACCGGCCAGGTAGGCATGGTGGTCAAATACAGGATAGATTCCTTCAACCATCTCAAGGTCCTCTCGAAGGACAATGGCATCATTTCCAATTAATCGATCCAGCGCCGGATCGTTCAGGTTTTCGAAACTGATTCCCTTTTCAATGTCTGTGATACTCGGATTAAAGAGGCTCAGGCTACTGTCATAAATATTGTACACCCCTTTGAATTCGGGACCATTGTTGATGGGCCAGCTCAAAGGCCTGACCTTGATCATCAATTGCTTTTCGATGTCGTCCAGCAAGTCAAAAGTATCACCCGAAGGACGGTCCATTTTGTTGATGAAGACGATAACCGGAGTCTTGCGCATCCGGCAGATATTCATCAGCTTCTCTGTCTGAGGTTCCACACCTTTGGCAGCATCAATAACGATGATCACACTGTCGACGGCCGTCAGGGTACGAAAAGTATCCTCCTGAAAATCCTGGTGACCAGGAGTATCCAAAATATTGATTTTGTAACCGCTGTACTCGAAACCCATCACAGAAGTGGCAACGGAAATTCCGCGCTGCCGCTCAATCTCCATGAAGTCGGAGGTAGCCCCCTTTTTTATTTTATTGCTTTTTACCGCCCCGGCAACGTGGATGGCGCCGCCAAAAAGCAGCAGTTTTTCTGTAAGTGTTGTTTTTCCCGCATCAGGGTGACTGACAATACCAAACGTTCTCCGACGCAGAATCTCTTCTTTAAACCCCATTTTATCAATTTAGGGTGCAAATTTAATTTAAAATAGTTGAAAGACGACAAATGTCGATTTTGGATTTTGGATTTTCGATTTTGGAATAGGGAGAAGTAGCGTAAACAGCCTGGTGCTTTGGGGCTTACAGGTAATTGCCAATAGCTTGAAGCTATAGAATGAAAATCAGGATACCTTCCTATTCCTGTCTCTCAAAAAAAAGAGGCTGAAAGTAGCAATTCACTTTCAGCCTCTTAATCGATGCGTTAGTCCAAAATCGAAAATCGAAAATTGATTTATGCTTCGATTATCACTTTGCAACTTATTTGGTTACCTATGCAATTTGCTCAAGGTCATATGCAATCTTTTTGGTTACCTGTGCAATTTGCTCAAGGTCATAAGCAATCTTTTTAGTTACCTATGCAATTTACTCAAGGTCATAAGTAATCTTTTTGGTTACCTATGCAATTTGCTCAAGGTCATAAGCACTTTTTTGGGTTGCCTATATAATTTGCTCAAGGTCGTTTGCAATTTATTTGATGGCCTATGCAAGTTTATTGAAGGTCATTGCATCAATCAGGCAGGCAATTGCAACTTAATTGGTGTACTTGATAAATTTTAAGCCGGTTACTTGTTTGAATTGGGGGCTTGTTGCTCCAAATACCGACCTAAGGTAAATTTTTACGTCGCTTGCCACGTCAACAAGGCCTGTATCATCTTTGTACATGGTATCGTTGCGTGCTATACGGGCATTGTTTAAAGGTATTTCGGCGTTAATTACGGCGAGGTTCTTCGCTTTTAGATCCGCATACAATGCTGTGAGGGCAGCAATCTTTAAATCGGCTTCGTTTGGGACATATTGAGAAACAGATGATAATAATTGAATGAGTTTGTCGAGGTTATCCAGTCGATTATCGTAACCTCTTTGTGAGGCAGAGATTTCAACAATTTCTTTGCCGGTTTCGGTTGCAGCGTTTTTTTCTTCTTCTGTCTTTTTAGGGGTAGCCCGGCGACCTTGCAACTTGCGGACAATGGTTTGTGCCGATTGAATTACTTCTTTAGTTGTATCAGAAGCTTTTAGCGCATTGTTGACACGGGTAATCAACTTGTCGAATGGTTTAAATGCGGTAACCCTTGCGGTAACTGCATTTTTATAGGCAGGCATAAGGGCATTCATCGTAGTCAAACTGTTTTTGGCGGCAGTTGCCTGTGCTTGCATGGCAGCAATTATTAAAGCTGCTTTTGAAGGGTTGTAGCCGGTACCGAATGAAGTGCAGGTAAGAATAAGTTTATCATAATTAACTGCATTACGGATGTGACCCTGGTCGGATGAACTTGTCATAATGTTAAATTTAAGGGTTGATAATCAGATAAATAACTCACTTAAATATACAAAACATTTTTGAAAAACAGTAATAATTTGGTGAAAATTATTCCCGAAGATTAACTGAAATGATTCGATCTGCCAGCGAATCTGTCAAGGGGCTTCATAGTTTACGAAAATCGCACGTACAGTGAAGCGAGCTGTAATTAGTTTCAGGATTCGTCTTACGCAATGGATTTTGATTGATCGCCCAAAAATGGATAAAGCAAAAACCTGGCTGAGATTTAGATGTATTTCAATTCTTACAAATTCTGAGAATAACAAAACATAATTTTAGCCTGAAAAAACAGTGCATTTTTAACATAAGCTGAGGGTTGCTTCGTCCCCGCTGGCGCGGAGTTGCAATCGCTGATGGATTAAAAAATGCCGATACCAACCGCATCACCTGGGTTCGCCCTGCACAATTTTCCTGCCTAATGCTTTGGTGTTTAAATTTTATTAGGTAAGTTTATGACCATCTAACACGCAACAAACCTGCCTCTTTTCTCCAAAATTCAGCGTATAGGCGCATGTTTGTAGCTTATAAACGACGTTGGCAACAATTTTTAGGACAGTGCGTAGCTAAACTAAATTAACAAGAAATAAGCAAATGAGAATTAAAACAATTATTGAATGAAAATAGAAATTGACATACCTGATGACAAGCTTCAAAACTTAAGTCCTACTGCAAAGACTGAATTAACTAAGGTAGCAAAGAAATATACCGAGGAAGTTTTAGACGAAGCAAGTCGCATTGAAGAGAGTCGAAGGACCACCAATCCAAATCCTGAAGTTACAGCAGCAATTATTAACGATGCTGTCGTTTTTGCAAAAAACTATGGTATAAGGAAACGTAAACCGAAGAAGTTAATTTTTATGCAGGTTTTAGCTTTTTTATCTGCCACACTTACAGGAGGTTTATTTGACACTGAAAAATTCAAAGACATCAGCTTTGTGATTCTTTTTTTAGTAGTCTTTCTTTTATCCATAGTTTCAGCCGTTTATTTAATCCTAAATGACAACAACAATGATTAACGAAAAAATATACTCCAAACTTACCCCATCAGCGCAAGAGGCTCTTGACAAGATGGTATCAGAATATCGTGATTCACTTTTAGAGAAAGCATTTCTATTGGCACAGGAGAGAGAAACAGCCAGTAAAGAAATTTCCCTACGAGATATTTTGGAAACGAATCAGCTTAAGCACAGTGGTATAGGCATAGAAAAATCTGAAAATCGTAAAAAAAGAATGATTTCACTTTTAGCCTTAAGTGGAGCAGTTTATTCTGTTTTAGGTATATTAATTTATCTATTCCAAAATAAAAAGTTTGCAGTTGAAACCGATCTTGGGTTAATAATCGCCATCACAGGTATAATAATTTCACTAATAAGTTTTCTTTATGGACAACTTATTTCTAAACGATATTCATTTACACAAACCACAACAGCAACATCTATTTATTCACAATCAAACGATTACGACATAGTAAAAAGATGGCAAATAATTGAAACACTTGCAAAAAAATTTATGACTGAAGCAGATCAAAAAGAAGCGAAAAATAATTCAGTAGGCTTTTTAATCCGGTTCCTAAGTCATAAAGTTGCAAAAGATGAAAAGGAATTTCTCAAAATCAGAGAATTATTGCAAATGCGAAATAAAATTCTTCACCAGCAATACAATATGAGTGACAATGAAAGAAAGGAATTTTTAGAATTGGCAGACGACTTAATTGAACGTTTGGAGAGTTCCAAAATTGAAAGTAATCCACAAGAAAAAACGCTTAAGGTCAATAACGCCAAGTATGGATCGCCGAAAAATTCATTTGATATGACTAAGGAATTAAATCAACTTATAAATAATAATCGTCTTGAATTCGTACTAAACAATGAAATTGTTGGCGATCCTGATCCTGGTGTAATAAAAACATTAGAAATATCTTATGAAATTAATGGTGAAAGACAGACAAGAACATATAATGAAGGTGCAAAAGTTGTCATTCAGTAACTTTCTTAAAGTCAAAAAAACTGTTGCCAACAGCGCATTTGCAAAAGCGGGGTTTCTGTGGTTAAATAACTTTTATCGCACGTTTTAATATTTTGAAGTATATAAAATTCACCGCTCGCAATCCCCGCCTTCGCAAATGCGCAAAACGTTAGCGGTCATTGTATGAGCGACAGCAATAGAACAATATAAACTGAAAAAGATGAGTGTAGCAAATTGGTTTGACACCTTTAATCAAGATTTAAGAATGTCTAAAGACACAGTTGACAACATTTCTTATCGCTATAAAAGAATTACGAAACAGTTGAATAAAGATTTTTATAATTCGGAGTCAGACATTTATCATAGTTTATATGTGGGATCTTATGGTCGTGGAACAGATATTGTTGTAAGTGATATAGATATAATTTTTCAACTTCCATATTCCGAGTATGTTAAATATGATGCTTATACGGGAAACGGTCAATCATCATTACTACAAGCTGTAAAGACTTCAATTGAGAAAACCTACAAATCAAGTATGAAAGCTGACGGACAAGTAATTGTAATAAGTTTTACGGACGGAATTGTTTTTGAATTAGTCCCTGCATTTATTAATAATGATGATTCATATACATTTCCAGACACTAATGACGGTGGCAGTTGGAAAAAAACAAATCCAAGACCTGAAATCGCCGAAATCAATTCAAAAAATATACTTTGGAATAAAAATTTAAAACGACTTTGTAGGATGGCCCGTGCTTGGAAATATAAATGGGATGTTCCAATAGGTGGCTTATTAATAGATACATTGGCATACAACTTCATGGCAGACTGCGGGTACAAAGACAAATCTTTTCTTTACTACGATTTCATTACCCGAGACTTTTTTAAATATCTATCTGAACAAAAATCTGAACAAAGTTATTGGTTAAGTCCTGGTGCGAGACAATGCGTCTGGAGAAAAGGAAATTTTGAATACAAAGCCAAACAATGTTATAATTTAGCCCTCGAAGCAATAGAAAAAGAGAAAGATTACCCTTATACTGCAAAATCTAAATGGAGAGAAATATATGGAACAAAATTCCCAAGCTGAGAAAACAGAACAAATTGACATACTCGAATCGCAAATTAGAGAATGTTTTGGTAGAGTAGTTTATTCTCATAAAACACAAGAAAAATGTGCAGACATAGTATTGACCTTGCATAAACGATTAAAGTTATCTCTAATACTAATTTCTGCGGTTGTAACGACAAGTCTTTTAATCAAACTATTTGGGGATCAAGAATGGGCATTAATGTTAGGTGTAGTTTTATCGACAATACTTTTTGGCCTAAACACATATATGAAAGATTATGATTTAGGAGAAATATCGCAAAAACACACTAATGCTGCTAATGAACTTTGGGATATACGAGAAACTTATCTTTCTCTATTAACAGACATAAAAGCAAATCAACTTTCAATTAATCAAATAATTAATCTACGAGACGATCTACAAAAGAGACTTTTTAATATTTATAGTGGTTCGCCAAGAACGAACTTTAAAGCATATAAAGAAGCAAGTAAAGCATTAAAAATCAATGAAGATTTGACATTCTCTGATAAAGAAATTGACGCATTTTTGCCAAAAGAATTAAGGAGAACAATGTGAAAAAGAAACAACGAACCGCTAACAAACCCCCGCTCCCGCGCGATTGCATCGCGTGGTTGAACGAAGGTTATTCCCCCCCTCTTGGTGCGGATTATGCCGGAGAGAAAGGTCTGTTGGACAATGTTAT
>CAYHQN010000008.1:0-7852 GCA_964358545.1 uncultured Tangfeifania sp.
GGAAAGAGTACTTTTCCGGATCTTTGTAAAATTTGGGCAGAAAGGGATTTTCAGCAAACTGCTCAAGAATCAGTTTGGCATCAAATTCTTCGCTCAGCATTCTGGCAAAAGTTGTTTTACCAGCGCCGATATTTCCCTCAATTACCAGAAAATCATGGTTCATCATCCTACTTGAAATTCAAAGGTTGAATCCCTAAAAGTAAAATAAAAAATGCCCGCTGTTAACGGGCATTTAAAACTTATGATAGAAATTTTTTATTCCTGATTCGGTTTTTTGAGCGAGTGACTGTGTGTCGGGGCTTTGTGCCCTTCACTGTGATGAGGTTGCCTCTCCCCGCGTCCGTGATCCCTCTCGCCACGTCCATGGTCACGATCACCGCGTCCCTGCTCCCTTTCAACAAAACCTTCCGGTTTTGGCATCAGGGCTTTCATGGAAAGTTTCAATTTCCCGGTTCGTTGCTCAACTTCAAGTAATTTAACCTTTACGATATCGCCTACGCTGAGAACATCTTCTGGCTTTTCAATCCTTTTCCAGTCGAATTCAGAAACGTGAAGCAATCCTTCTTTGCCGGGCATAATTTCGATAAATGCACCGAACTGAACGATCGATTTCACCTTTCCTTCGTACACCTCTCCCGGCTCAGGAAGGGCAACGATGGCACGAATGCGTGCAACAGCGGCATCAATGGATGATTTATCAGGGGCACTGATTTCAACATAACCCATGTCGTCGATCTCTTCGATGGCGATGGTGGCTTTTGTATCGGCCTGAATCTGCTGGATAATCTTTCCGCCGGGACCAATAACTGGCCCAATCATATCTTTCGGAATGGTCATCTTCACGATACGGGGAACGTTTGGTTTGTAATCTTCGCGCGGAACGCTGATCACTTCCAAGATTTTGCCCATGATGTGCTCACGGCCCTGTTTTGCCTGGGCCAATGCTTTTGCTAGCACCTCATACGACAGACCGTCAACCTTGATGTCCATTTGGGTGGCGGTAATTCCTTTTTCGGTTCCGGTAACCTTGAAGTCCATGTCACCAAGGTGATCTTCGTCTCCAAGAATATCAGAAAGTACTGCGAATTTATCCGTTTTTTTGTCGGTGATCAGACCCATGGCAATACCCGAAACAGGACGTCTCATGTTGATACCGGCATCCAGCATGGCCATTGTTCCTGCGCAGACTGTGGCCATGGAAGAAGAACCGTTGGACTCCAGAATATCAGATACGATACGAACGATGTAAGGGAATCCCTCAGGAATCATTCTTTTCAAGGCGCGATGGGCCAGGTTTCCGTGACCGATTTCGCGACGGGAAAGGCCTCTAGGCGTTTTGGATTCACCTGTACTGAACGGTGGGAAGTTGTAGTGCAGCAAGAAGCGCTCTTTGCCTTTGAAGGTAACGTTGTCGATGATTTTCTCATCCATCTTGGTACCCAGGGTAACGCTGCTCAATGACTGAGTTTCGCCGCGGGTGAAAATGGAAGATCCGTGAGATCCCGGCAGGTAATCAACCTCGCCCCAGATGGCACGGATATCGGTAGTTGAACGACCGTCGAGGCGAACACCTTCATCGAGGATCATGCGGCGCATGGCCTCTTTCTCCACATCGTGGTAATATTTTCCGATCAAAGTTTTGTTGACATCGCCGGCCTCTTTGCCTTCGCTGTATGCCGCAGTAAACTCCTCCTTAATTTGTGCGAAAGAGTCGTAGCGCAGGTGTTTGTCGTTGATCAGGGAGCGGGCAACTTTGTATACTTTGTCGTAGGTAGCTTTCCATATTTCGTCACGAAGCGTTTCATCGTTCTCTTCGTGGCTATAGGTGCGCTTCACAACGCCAACTTCTGCAGCCAGTTCTTCCTGTATCTTGCAGTGGATCTTGATGTTGTCGTGGGCAATTTTAATGGCTTCGAGCATCTCTTCTTCAGAAACCTCATCCATTTCGCCTTCGACCATCATGATGTTGTCGTACGATGCACCAACCATGATATCAATATCGGCTTCAGCCAGTTGTTCTGCTGATGGATTGAGTACAAATACCCCTTTGATGCGGGCCACCCTAACTTCAGAGATGGGGCCGTTGAACGGAACATTTGAGACGGCAATCGCTGCGGAAGCAGCCAATCCTGCCAGAGAGTCCGGCATTTCGTTCTTGCCCGAAGAAATCAGCGTGATCATTACCGCAGTTTCTGCATGGTAATCTTCAGGGAAAAGCGGACGTAAAGCCCGGTCGACCAGACGGGCGATCAGAATCTCATCGTCCGACGGACGAGCTTCCCTTTTCATGAAACCGCCGGGGAATTTGCCTGCAGCAGAAAATTTCTCGCGGTAATCGACCGAAAGTGGCATGAAATCAACGTTGGCAGCTGCTTCATTAGCCGAAACAACAGTCGCGAGCAACATGGTATCACCCATTTTTACCACAACTGCACCGTCGGCCTGCTTGGCCAGTTTACCGGTCTCAATCTGGATTGTACGGCCATCGCCCAGATCAATAGTCTTATTTATAGCTTTGTACATATATCGTAACCAATTAAATTGTTATTCTAAAAAAGAAGGGATGAACAGAATTAAAAGATGCAAAAAAGGCAATCCGAAAATTGCCTTTTGAGGTTGTTCGTTTATTTACGAAGATTTAATTCTTTGATGATGGTACGATAGCGTTCAATGTCTTTGCGTTTCAGATAATCGAGCAAAGAACGACGCTTACCAACCATGGAGATCAGGGCACGTTGGGTACTGAAATCTTTTTTGTTGGCTTTCAGGTGCTCTGTCAGGTGGTTGATGCGGTGTGAGAAAAGGGCGATTTGTCCTTCTGAGGTGCCGGTGTCGGTAGCGCTCTTGCCATACTTCTCGAAAAATGTCTTTTTAATCTCAGGATTCAAATACATAACTAATTGTTTTATCAGTGATACAATGACCGCTCCGCAGGATTCGTGTTCGATCGCAACGGTTCGGTATTAATTGGGGACAAAATTAAGGAATAATCACAACACTTGCAAGTGGCTTTTAATCTTTTATTTGCAGGAGAAAGTGCCTAAAGTATTTAAAGTGCCTAAAGTGCCTAAAGTACTTCAGTTTGTGGTAAAAAGTAGATTTTTATGAAGCAAATAAAGGCTTTATTACTTAATTGTGATCAAATTTTCTCTTATTTGTAATTATGTGTTCCTTTTGAAGTTCTTGTCGATAGATGTAAAAATTGCCAGGATTTCTGTAGCTTCTGAAACAATTTTTTGCATGTTATCAGCAGTACTCCATTCCAAATCTGTAATAATTTCAAGCCAATAAAGCGTCTCACTTGCTTCACTTTCACAAATCAAAATTTTGTTAATGAAATCGGCTTTACTCCTGGATCTGTTGGCTTCTCTGTAATTTGCCCCAATACTTGTTCCTGACTTTGTTGCCTGATTTCTTACAACTCTCCCTTCCACCGTTTCCGGCAATTTCCCGGACATTTTTATAATGCTGATTGCAAATTTCTTAGTCCGAACCTCCAATTGTCTGCTGAACTCTTTGTTATCCATAATATATAATTTAAATGTTCAATTCCACTCCTTTAACTTTAGGCACTCTAGGCACTTTAAATACTTTAGGCACTATGTGTTATCAACTTCTGCCCAATACTACACTCCAAACACTTTTTGGGTTCGCAGTATTCGTGGTGCAAGTGTATCAGCGCTTGCGACTCCAGAGCGTTGAAGGCACTAATCCCGGCCGAGGCCCAATGACGGAGAATGGTATTGTTTTCGGAGGGAAGTTCTTCCAATATCTTCAGAGCGCGCTCTTTTAGCTCCGGTTTGTTGTTGAGTTCACCGTAGAGGAAAAGAAAAGGCACCAACACATTGACCAGGATCAGTTGAAATGACTCCTCCCCCATCTCTTTCTTTTGGTAGGGGGAGGTTTTCAGAAAGGTATAGTGATTGTCCCAGTACCCTGAAGTCTCAGTCCTGAACAGGGAACGATAATCATTGACTGTTTCCATCCTGATGACCGTCGGGAAAAGTGCGCCGCAACTTTTTAGCAATCCTGCAAACTGTGCCAACCTGATGGTGGGGAAATTCAGCGGATGCATGCGCATGAATTTCCAGAGGTGCCCGGGGATTGGCTTGAGTCCGTATTTGAGTGAAAGGAATTCATGCTCCCTACGCAAAGCAACCGGATGCTCTTCCTCATACAACAAATCACCAAGCAACCCGGCCTGTCCGAACAAAAGAGCCTCCAGCTGAAAAAGCTGGTCGTGGTGTTTTTGCAGCACTGCC
This sequence comes from uncultured Tangfeifania sp., assembly GCA_964358545.1. GTDB lineage: Bacteria > Bacteroidota > Bacteroidia > Bacteroidales > Prolixibacteraceae > CAINVV01. The sequence continues at coordinate 4,263 of CAYHQN010000008.1, forward strand.
AGCGGCAGGGACCGCGCCATCATCTCGAAAGGATCGCCGTTTTGTCTGAACCCGAAACTTCTTGATAAAAAAAGATAAAAAGTTTCGCTCCAGTCACCCTTCGACCCTTCCAACAACTTTTCTATGGCGCCAATTTTTTGTTGCAGGCGCTCGATGGCCAATCCGTTCAGGAAAAAGCGGATCCTGAAAGGGTCGATTTTATTCAGCTGAGAGGCGCAATTGACCCAGTCGTGTTGCTGCATCAAGGCCTTGTAGTTGTATTCAACCCACAAAGGCCAGCCAATTTGCAGCGTCGGGATGGAGGCCCCGGCATTGTTGTAGACGACACCATCATTCTCCGACACAACATGCAAAATGGTATTCCGGTAAAGTGGGTCCAAATGATGGTTGTGCCGGTTCCAGTCAGAAGCACGCAGGTGAATCTCTACGTTCCCGGCCCAAAGTGTTTTTCCGATCCGTATGCGGGCATCAAAGAAATCGGGACCCGCATGGATGTTGTGCCTACCGACAGAAACAATGTCGATGGGTTCGCCATCGGTCGTGACAGGATTTGCAGGCTCAAACAGCTTGTTTTTCCATAGAAAATGGAGAAAATCTTCCTTCATATTCACCTCTTTGTCAGAAACTATAAGTTACGGGATTTTGAGGAGAAAAAGAAGGATAATTGGGAAATTTGAAAATTGGAAAATGTGAAAATCAGAACGAGTCAGACTAGGATGAAGGGGGCGACTGGGATGACTAGGACGAGTGGACGAGAGTCTTAAGTAAAATCACCCGGTTCCTAAGCGAAGTCGAAGGGCAGAAAGGTCACGAAAAATCTAGCTATTATGGTTCCTGAGCCGACTTATGGCTTCTTTTCATTGCCGTCTGCTTCAGCTGACGGGCAAAAGTATCAGGTTTCCTAACGGCTTTAGCCAAACTTGCTAAAATTTGGCTAAAGCCCTTTCTCTTTTATGCTCATGACCCGTCATCTGAAGCAGACGGCAATGAATTAGGAAACAGCATCCCGATGTTTTTGGACCACGGAGTCGCATTCGAACTAATCCAGCCGCATAGAGGCGAAATATTGGTAGCCCCGGGTGGAGCGAGGTGGAATTTGCTATTCCTGACCACAAGCTGGAATCTGCGCAAATCATCGGAGGGGTTACATGTTAATAGCCCGGGGTAAAGCGACGAAGGAGCGATACCCCGGGTTGGGGATGATGGCTGACGAGCCGTCCGCGGTTGACTGATGCTAAAGCATGGCAGATTATTTCGGACGGAATCGCCAAGTAATGTGAAAAGATGAAAATGAAAAGATGGAATATGATACTGAAGCCTGTCGAAGTGTGGTAGGTTATTAAGCTAAATCACCGGTCCCTGAGCCTGCCGAAGGGCGGACGGAATGGCAAAGAAATTGGGGAAAGCACTAAATCGTAAATCAGCGAAGCTAAATCCTTATGGAGTATGACCTTGTGAATGCAGTGGCATTTCAATAAAAATGACTTTCCATTTCTGTTTTTATTCAAAATGCCCTAACTTTGGAAAAAGAAGTAAAATGGTCATTGAAGAACAAAACCGGATCAGGAAAACCTATTACAACCAAGCCATTCGTTACATGGAGAATGCCAGGGAAACCTTACAAAAGGCCGGTAAAGAGGATCGGTTTTATATCGACAAAAAATATGTAAAAACAGCCTGTGGAACGGCATACAATGCTGTATTACTGGCTCTCGACGGTTACCTCCTGCTACAAGGCATCGAAAAGAAAAAGGGGAGAAAAGATATCGATTTTTATAAGGAAGCTGTTTCCAGGTTTGATAAAAAATTGTTGAATTATGTTACAGAAGCTTATAATTCTCTTCACCTTTTTGGCTATTACGATGGATCAAAAGATTCAAGGATCATACTGGAAGGATTTGATCTGGCTTATGTGATCATTGACAAAATAAAACCCGCAGCATAAGTAATTTAAGCGCCGCTGGCGCGGATTTGTAATCCGTGCCCTTTCTGCAAAAATATCTACCCGGCCTTGAACCGCAAAAGTTACAAAATAAAGACCACCGGGATTATGGAACTTGTATGTCCGGTTTATTCCCAAAATATTGCCGTTATGCAAACGTAGTCTTTGGGGTCAATTGTATGGGCTTACTAAAAAAGGCTCTTGAAAGATTAGGAATTATAGATAAAAGTACGTAATTTTGTACCGAATTAATAAGGTAAAATCATGAGAGCTGTTAACTATTCAGAACTAAGGCAAAATTTAAAAACCAGCCTCGATGCGGTTTCCAATGATGATGAGTTACTGGTTGTTCACCGGCCCAAAGGGAAAAGTATTGTAATGATGCCTTTGGATGAATACAATTCCCTTCAGGAAACTTATCATCTGAACCGGAGCAAAGCCAACCGGCAGCGTCTTGAAGCATCCATTGAAAATATCAATGAGAAGCGCAATTTACTAAAGCGTTCCATAATTGAGTAATAGCTATGGATATTCTTTGGGACAAATCGGCCTGGGATGATTATCAGTTTTGGATTGATTCCGACCGTAAAGTATTTCAAAAGATAAATTCCTTGATTAAAGAGTGCCCGCGTACCCCCTACACCGGATCGGGAAAACCTGAAGCATTGAAACAAAATTTTTCCGGGTTTTGGTCCCGAAGGATTACCGGGGAACACCGGCTTGTTTACAAAGTTGACGATGATATTTTATACATTGCCCAATGTAGATATCATTATTAAAAAATCCAGCTGGCGCGGATCAGTTGGCTACTCCTGTAAACCGTCAACGAAGGTTCATTCCCTTTCAGAAACCCCTTCATCTTTTATACAGCATGTAAAAGGAAGCTCTTTATTGCTAAATTCGTCCGATTACTTCAGGACACACTCCGCGCTAGCGGGGGTATTAGCACTTGGCCATATTTTGATTAGTATTCATCATATTTTTTGCTGACATAAGCAAACCATTTTAAAAACACCTGCTTTAACTCATCAAGCTTGTCTTTATCTGGATTAGTAGGTGGCATTATATGGACAAAGGCGTCTGTTATACCGTGATCAAATACTCCGCCTTCAATACCGTCTTCCTTAAATATTAATAACGGAAGCTTTAACCCAAATAATATTCCAGCCTCAAGATTATTCCATGGAGTTGGTATCAATATGGGTGTATTAATTGTCTTAGGGTTATCTGTATTTCTCTTAATGATTCCAGATTCAATATACATTTGTTCAAAACCTAAGATCACTCCTCCAGCTGCCAGAATCTTGGAAACACTTTTTAATAGATTTGATTTAGAATGAAATAAATCAAGGGTCTTGCTTCTAACAATTTGAGTTAATTTATCGGTGGTAGGTGCATCTATATCAAACGTCGCCCCTGCACCGACTAAGGCTGTTACTCACATAATCATTATTTATAAATTTTAGAATGTGTCATTTTTTAGCCTTGCCGCTGACTTCAATGCAAATTTACCCAAAGCACTCGTGGACCTTTCTGATCTATTTTTTCCTCAGCAGCGTCATGCCATCGCGCACAGGAAGGATGGTCGCTTCCACGCGGGGATCGTTTTTGATAAAATCGTTGAAGGCCAGGATTGCAAGGGTCTGCT